>NZ_JBHXML010000097.1:0-31748 GCF_042720345.1 Kitasatospora sp. NPDC058478
GAACGACGCCGCCGCCCGCGCGCTGCTGCGGGCACTGGCCGCGCTCCCGGCCGCCACCCCGACGCCCGCCCCGCCCGTGGCCCCCGCCCCCGCCCCGCCCGCCGCCCACCGGGCCGTCGCCCGTCTGCACGCCCTCGGCCTCCAGGTCGACCGGCACGCCGGCCGCGACCCCGAGGACGCCGTCCGCCTCGCCCGCCGGGCCGTGGCGGACGGCGTCGACGCCGTCGTGGCCGTCGGCGGCGACGGCATGGTCAACCTCGCGCTCCAGGCCGTCGCCGGCACCGCCGTCCCGCTCGGCGTGATACCCGCCGGCACCGGCAACGACCACGCCCGTGCCTACGACCTCCCGCTCGCCACCCCCGAAGCCGCCGCCGACGTCGTCGCCGCCGGACGCACCAGGACCGTCGACCTCGGCCTGGTCACCGCCGCCGACGGCACCACCCGCTGGTACGGCTCCGTCCTCGCCACCGGCTTCGACTCGCTGGTCAGCGACCGTGCCAACCGCCTGCGCTGGCCCCGCGGCCGGATGCGCTACAACCTGGCCATCCTCGCCGAGTTCGCCAACCTGCGCCCGCTGCCCTTCCGCATCACCCTCGCCGACGGCACCGTCATCGAACGCGACCTCACCCTGGCCGCCGTCGGCAACACCCGCAGCTACGGCGGCGGCATGCTCATCTGCCCCGACGCCCTCCCGGACGACGGCCTCCTCGACCTCACCCTCGTCGCCGCCATGCCCCGGCTGCGCATCGCCCGCTTCTTCCCCACCCTCTTCAAGGGCACCCACACCACCCACCCCGAAGTCACCACCCACCGCACCGCATCCCTGCGGATCGACTCCCCCGCCATCACCGCCTACGCCGACGGCGAGTTCATCGCGGCCCTCCCCGTCGACGTGAGCGCCGCCCCCGGCGCCCTCCACCTCCTGGTGCCGTGACCCACCCGTCTCCCCGTCGGAGCCGCGAGCCTCACCCGGTCAGGCGGCGGCGCCAGAGGAGCGGGCGGATCTCTATCGCATGGGAGGGGTCGGCGTTCCAGCGGGCGGGCAGGCCGGCCTCGGTGAGCGCGGCGGCCACCTCGTGACCGATGGCGGTGGTGGTCAGCGGGGAGGCGTCGAAGCCGCCGTAGCGGAGGGCGAGGCCGTGGCCGGCGGCGGCGGAGTCGGTGGACTGGGTATGGAAGTAGACGTAGCCGCGGGCGTCCGGCGCCCCGGCGGCGGCGATCTCGGCGTCGCCGCAGGAACCGCAGCAGCTGAAGTGCTCCCGGGCGGTGATGCCGGCCTCCGCCAGGGCGGCGAAGGCCCGGGTGAGGCGTTCCGGGTCGGTCTCGCCGATCCAGCCGGTCTGCTCGCCGACGCGCTCCAGCCAGAGCCGGTCGGCCAGTTGCTCGGCCTGGTCGCGGGAGGGCGGGCGGTGGTCGCCGGAGGCCAGGTGGTCCTCGGCGAGTTCGGCGAGCTCGGCGCGGGTGGTGTAGCCGCCGGCCAGGGTGAGGCGCAGCCGGTCGTGCAACTGCCGCAGGTCCTCGGCGGGCAGGTCGAGCGGCGGGGCGGGCTCGGGCTGCGGGCCCAGGTCGAGCGGCTGCCAGTCCAGGCCGTCGCCCCAGCCCGGCTCGTGCCGCGCCCAGCCCGTCATCGCGGCGATGACCGCCTCGGGACCGTCGGTGCGCACCTCGAAGTGCCGGGCGGCGGAGCCGTCGCGGTGTTCGAGCGTGTACTCGCCGCCTTCGGCGTGCCACACCTGGATGAAGACGTCCGGCAGGTCCGGTATCCGCTGGGCGACCAGGAAGCGGTCGCCCTTCGCGCCGATCCGCCGCACCAGCCGCGCCAACTCGGCCGCCTCCACCCGGAGGTGGCGCGTCCCGTCGTTCTCCTGCACCCCGATCACCAGCATGTGGATCACCCAACCACACGCCACTGACAACGGCGCCGAGCCGCGGGACGCGCCTGTCGTCAGGCTGTTCCCGGCTCGTTCCCGGCCCGCCGTCAGCCCGCCCGCTGCTCGCGGCGGAGGCGGAACAGCACGTTGGGCCGCAGCGGGCCCTCGGGGGCGGTCGGGTCCTCGAAGTCGTCGGCGGGGTCGGACGTCATGCCGAGGCGGCGCATGACGGCCTGCGAGCGGTGGTTGGTCGCGGTGGTGACGGCGAGGATCTCGGGGAGGCCGAGGGCGTCGAAGCCGTGGGCGAGGACGGCGCGGGCCGCCTCGGTCGCGTAGCCGTGGCCCCAGGCGGTGCGGGCGAGGCGCCAGCCGATCTCGACGCCGGTGAAGGGCAGGCCCTCGTCGACCTCGTCGAGGCCGGCCAGGCCGACGAACTCGCCGGTGGCGCGCACCTCGACGGCCAGCCAGCCGTATCCGCGCGCCGCGGTCCCGGCCTCGAAGCGCGCCACCGAGGCGTCGCACTGCTCGCGGGTGAGGACGTCCCCGAGGTGCTCGCGGACTTCGGGGTCGGCGTTCATCGCGGCCCAGGGTGCGAGGTCGGTGGCCCGCCAGGGGCGCAGGAGCAGGCGGTCGGTGCGCAGTTCGGTCATGCGGGCCAGCCAACGCCGACCGCGCCCGCCGGGGCAACCCGTTTTCCGCACCCCCGTATCCGGAGCGCTCCCCCGGGGGCGCGCCGTGCTCAGACGCCCGGGGTCGCGACGATCCGGCCGGCGTCGATCGCGGCGACCAGTTCGGCGTGGTCGAGCGCCGTCTGGTCGGCGTACCGGACGGAGAAGTCGGCGATCGCCTCGGCGAAGGCGTCCGCGCCGCCCAGGTAGCCGGCGATGGCGAGGCGGTCGCCGGTGCGCGCGTGGGCGCGGGCGAGGGTGCGGCCGCACAGGTCGGCGTAGGCGCGCAGGCCGGACGGGGCCAGGTCGGCGACCTCGACCGAGCCCTTCATGTCGCGCAGTTGGCGGCCGTAGAAGTGGCGCCCGGCGGGGCCGGCGGTCCAGCCGAGGAAGATGTCGCCGGCGGCCTGCATGAGGTGCTGGCCGGTGACGACACGGCGCCCGCCGCGGTGGACGGAGACCTCGGCGTCGACCCGGGTGGGCGGCAGGTGGTCCTCCAGGACGGACCGTCCGGCCTCCTTGAGCTGGAGGAACAGCGGGTCGCGGGTGTCCCGGCCCTCCAGCAGGACGATGTAGCAGCGGGTGCCGACGCTGCCGACACCGACGACCTTCATCGCCGCGTCGACGAAGCGGTAGCGGTCGAGGAGGACGCGGCGGTCCTCGGCGAGGGCGGCCCGGTAGTCGCTGAACACCTTGCCGATGTCGCGCAGTTCGTTCTTCTTCAGCGGTTCGACGAGCGGTGGCGCGCTGATGATGCGCCGCTGCCCGTCGCGTTCCTCGGTGAGCTTGCCGAAGGCGTGCAGGCTGGTGCGGCGGCGGGCCTGGGCGAGGTCGGCCTCGGCGCGCTTGCGCTGCCGGGGTTTGCGGAGCAGCGCCAGCAGGTCGCCGGCGTCGATCCGGGAGTACCAGACGTCGAGTTCGCCGAGCCCGGCGAGGCGGCGCATGGCGGTGGCGTAGCCCTGGACGGCGGTGCGGGCGGCGCGGTGGGCGCGGTCCTCGTCCTGTCCGTGGTCGCGGGCGGCGACGGCGATGCTGGCGGCCAGCCGTTTGACGTCCCACTCGAAGGGGCCGGGGTGGGTCTCGTCGAAGTCGTTGACGTCGAAGAGCAGGGCGCGTTCCGGCGAGGCGAACAAGCCGAAGTTCACCAGGTGGGCGTCGCCGCAGAGTTGGACGGTGAGGCCGGTGTCGGGGACGGCGCCGAGGTCGGCGGCCATGACGGCGGCGGCGCCGCGCAGGTAGGTGAAGGGGGTGTCGGCCATCCGCCCGTAGCGGATCGGCAGCAGCCGGGCGACCCGGCCCTCGCCCTGGCGCACCAGCACCTCGACCGGGTCGGGCCGGTCGGCGGCGGGGATCCACCGCCCGTGGGCGGAGCGGGAGACGCGGTCACGGGCGGCCCGGCCGTGCCGGCGGCGTTCGGCGGGGGTGGTCATGCGCGGCTCCTCGGTCGGCGGGACGGCGGGGACGGCGGGGAGACGAAACGGCGAAACGGCGGGCGGGGTGCGTCTCCCCGCGACGCTAGGCCACGAGTGCCGGAACGCGCACCGCGCGCCCTCCGGCACTCGGCCGACCGGATGAAGCCCGCCGGACGAAGCCCCCCGGCCCCCGGCTCACTGCACGGTGAAGTCCGCCATCATCGCCATGTCCTCGTGCTCCAGGTTGTGGCAGTGCATCATGTACGTCCCCTGGTAGTCGGTGAAGCGCACCAGGACCTCGACCGCCTCGGCCGGGCGCAGGTCGACGGTGTCCTTCCAGCCGCCGTCGTACGGGCCCGGGTCGCGGCCGTTGCGGCTGAGCACCTGGAACTGGTTGAGGTGGACGTGGACGGGGTGGTGCAGGTCGGAGGTGAAGCGCCACCGCTCGGTGCTGCCGAGGGCGGGCCGGGCGAGGTCGCGGCCGGGCCGGTACAGGTCGCCGTTGATGGTCCAGCCGTAGCTGCCGCTGCGCCGGAAGATGAACTTGCGGGTGACGTCGACGGCGGAGGCGTCCAGTTCCTCGACCGCGGACAGCTTGTCGGGCACGGTCGAGTCGTCGCCGACCTTCTTGCCGGAGACGTCGAAGCGCATCACCTCCGCCGTACGGCCGCTGCCGAAGAGGTTGAGCAGGCGCACCGAGGTGCCCGGGGCGTAGCGGGAGAAGTCGACGACGATGTCGAAGCGCTCGGCGGGGGCGATCTCCAGCACGTCGTGGGCGATCGGGGCGGCGAGCAGGCCGCCGTCGGAGCCGATCTGGACGAGGGCGTCGCCGCCGGAGGGCTGCGGGTCGAGCCGGAGCCGGTAGGGGCGGGCGTTGGAGGCGTTGAGCAGGCGCAGCCGGTAGCGGGCGCGGTCGACGTCGAGGCGGGGCCAGGGGGCGCCGTTGACGAGGATGACGTCGCCGAGGACGCCGTTCATGTAGTCGTCGGTGACGCCGGGCGAGGCGAGGTCCTCGTCGATGGCGGGGTAGCGGAAGGAGCCGTCCTCGGTGAAGGAGCGGTCGGCGAGCATCAGCGGGAGGTCGCGGTCGCCGCGCGGCAGCGGCAGGGCGCTCTCCTCGTCGTCGTGGACGAGGTGGAAGCCGGCCAGGCCGCGCCAGACGCCGGGGCCGGTGAAGCCCATCCGGTGGTCGTGGTACCAGAGGGTGGCGGCGCGCTGCTTGCCCGGGTAGGTGTGGGTGCGCTCGCCCTCGGCGGTGCGCCCGGCCTCGTGGCCCATCCCCGCCATGCCGGGCATGTCTGACATCCCCGGCATGCCCGCCGCCCCCCGGCCCGCGCCGGAGGAGCCGACCGGCAGCAGCAGGTCGACGGGGTAGCCGTCGCTGTCGGCCGGGGTGTGGCCGCCGTGCAGGTGGACCACGGACGGCACCGGCAGCTCGTTGCGGTGCTTGACCACCGCCGCCCGGCCGGACCGGGTGACCACCGTCGGCCCGGGGAAGGTGCCGCCGTACGTCCAGGCCTCGGTCCTGACGCCGGGCAGGATCTCCAGCCCGGCGACCCGCTGGGTGATCTCGTAGTAGTCGGCCGTCGCGTCGGTGCGCACCGGCTGGAGCACCGCGGGCACCGGCAGCGGCACCTGGAACGGCTCGGGCAGGTCGAGGCCGCTGCTGAGCAGCCGGCCGGGGTGGCCCTCGGCGAACAGCCGGGCGGCGGCGGGGCCGGCGACGGCGGCCAGCGCGCCCGCGCCGAGGACGGAGGCGCCGACGCCCAGGAACCGTCGACGGTTCACTTGGACACCTCCAGCGGCCCGCCGGGGCGCGGCAGGCGTCCGCTGCCGTCCGGCTCGGGCAGGTGGTCCGCGCGGGCGGGCAGCGGCAGCCGCCAGGCGCCGACCAGCCCGAACAGGATCCCGCTGACCAGCAGCGCCCCGAGGGTGACGTGCACGCTGATCGACCGCGCGTAGCCGGCCGCGATCTGGCCGACGACGGCGACGGTCAGCACGGCGGTGCTCCACAGCGGCCAGATCGGGCCGCGGCCGGGCCGGCGCACCAGCGCGGCCGCCGCCAGTTGGCAGAGGACCACGGTGGCCAGCGTCATCGCGTTGCCCTCGTGGTCCTTGAGGGACTCGTAGGTGCCGTTGAGGAAGCTGCCGGCCAGCATGACCTGGAGCAGGGCCAGGACCGCCAGGGTGGTCGCGGTGATGCGCAGCAGGATCAGCGGCCAGCGGGGCGCGGCGGCCGCGGGAGGACTGCTCATGTCGGGCTACTCTCTGCTTCGGCGGGTCGGGCGGGTCCGACGGGGCGGGCGAGAGCGTAGCTGATCCGACATCACGATCAGCTCCAATAAAGGGGTTTGGACTTTCCCGGCTACCCCATTGCGCCTACTCGGCCCGGCTTTTGTCACCCGTACGAGCGAGGCTCTGGTGTGGCCGTCCAGCGATCCTCAAGCAGGTGCCGTGACCAGCCCGAAGGGCCCCTTCCGGCGGTACCGGACGGGGCCCTTCGGGCTTTTCACGGGCCTCGGCTACTGCCGGGCGGCGCCCAGCGCCACCGGGCGGGTGCGCAGCAGGGCCCGGGCGGGCAGCCCGGTCGCGCCGAGGCAGAGCAGGACGGCTCCGGCGGCCAGCGGCAGGGCGAGCGCCGGCGGGATGTACGGGGAGGAGTTGGCGACGCCCCGGGCAATCGGGACGAGGGCGATCCAGGCGATCCCCCCGCCGATCACCAGGCCGGTCGCGGCGACCAGCAGCGCCTCCCAGCGCATCATGCCGCGCACCTGGCGCCGGGTGGTGCCGGCCAGTCGGAGCAGGGCGACCTCGCGGCGCCGGTCGAGGACGGTCATCACCAGGGTGTTGACGGCGGTGACGGCGGCGAACCCGCCGAGCACGCCGGCCATCACGGTGTTGGCCCAGGCGTTCAGCTCCATCATCTTGTCGGACTGGGCGACGAATCCGGCCCGGTCGGTCACGGTCGCCCCGCCGGGGCCCGCGAGGCCCGCCAGCGCGGCCGCCACCGCCGTACGGTCGGCGCCCGGCGCGTCGGCGACCAGCACCTGGCTGTCGTACCCGGCGGTGACGTGCCCGGCGACGACCGCCCGGGGCAGCAGCGCCTGGCCGAAGCCGAGCCCGCGGTCGTAGACGGCGACCACGGCGGGCTGCACCGGGGTGCCGTCGCCGAGCCGCAGCGGCACCCGGTCGCCGACCTTGACGTCCAGGGCGTCGGCCAGCGTGGCGTCCAGGGCAACGGTGTCGGCGGCGCGGCCCAGGTCGGCGAGCGAACCGCTGCGCACGCCCAGGTCGAGCACCCGGGACAGCCGGGCCGGGTCGCCGTCGACGCCGAGCGCGGTCGCGGAGCCGAGCTGCATGTCGTGGGTGTACACGACGCCGGTGCGCAGCACGCCGACCGCGGCGTCCACACCGGGCACCTTGGCGGCCCGGGCGGCGGTGCCCGCGGGCAGGCCGGGGCCGGTGGAGCCGATCACGTGGTCGGCGACGATGCCGTCCCGCACGTTCGCGCCGGTGGCGTGGCTGATGGTGCTCTGGAGGAACAGCAGGGTGCCGCAGAAGGCGGTGACCAGCACGATCGGGGTGATCGCGGAGGCCAGCCGGCGGGCGTTGGCTCGGGTGTTGTCGGCGGCCAGCGAGCCGGGGGCACCGCCGGCCCGCAGCGGGGCGCCGAACACCGCGGCGGCGACCCGCGCCACCCAGGGGCCGAGCAGCGCGACGGCCAGCATGAAGCACATGACCACGCCGAGCGCGGTGTTGGCGGCGTTGATGCCGTCCAGGGCGGCCGCGAAGGCGGCGGCCACCACGCCGCCGGCGGCGAAGAGCAGCCCGAAGACGGTCCGCACCTTGCCGGGGTGGCCCGGTTCGACGGCGGCCGCGCCGAGCGCCTGACCGGGGCGCAGCTTGGCGGGGCGGCGGGCGGCCAGGAAGCCGGCGGTCAGCGCGGCGAGGGTGCAGATGAGGACGGCGGCGAGCATCGGCAGCGGGCCGACGTCCAGCCGCACGCCCTGCGGCACGGCGCCGCGCGAGGTCAGTTCGTCGAACCACCAGCGGGCCAGGGCCAGTCCGGGCAGGATGCCGAGCGCCCCGGCGACCGGCGCGACCAGCATCGCCTCGGTGGCGATGGTGCGGCGGATCTGCCGCGGGGTGGCGCCGATGGCGCGCAGCAGGGCGAACTCGCGGGCGCGCTGGCCGGTGGCCAGGGCGACGGTGCTCATCACGACGAAGATCGCGGTCATGGTGGCGTAGCCGCCGAAGCTGCCGCCGAGCCCCATCAGCAGGGTGCGGGCCTCGCCGATGGCGGGCTGTTCGACGGTGCCGCGGCCGTCGCCGGTGAAGACCTTGGCGCCGCCGTTCTCGGCCTTGGCCTCCAGGCCGATGGCCGGGGTGCCGGCGGCCTTGGCGTCCGCTGCCTGGGTGCCCGCGACCTTGGTGTCCACGGCCTTGGTGCCGGGGGCCTGGGCGTCGAGGGCCTGGCGGACCTGCGCGACCAGCGCGGCGCGGTCCACGCCCTCGCGCGGCTGGACGGCGATCGCGTCGATCCGGCCGGGGTGGCCGGAGAGGCGGTCGGCGGTGGCGTCGGCGAACCAGGCGGTGGGGCCGGCGGACTGGGCGGCGGCCAGGCCGGAGACCCGGTAGTCGCCGGTGCCGCCGGGGGCGGTGAGGGTGAGCTTCGCGCCGGGCGCGAGGTGGGCGGCGCGCGCCGTGTCGGCGTCCAGCACCACCTCGTCGGCGCCGGGCGCACGGCCCTCGACCAGCTGGTCGGCCGGGCCGGCGATGCCGAGCGCGGCGAAGCCCCGGCCGGTCAGGGCGGGGGTGCCGGCGCCGGCCGGCAGCGGGAAGGCGCTGTCCGGGCGGGCGGCGGCGACCCCGGGCAGTGCGGCGATCCGGCCCACCAGGGCGGCGTCCGTCCGGGCCCGCTCGGGGGTGGTCTGCTCCCTGGTCTCGGTGTCGCGGCCGACCTTGGCGGTGATCCGCACCATCGGGTCGGCCGCGACCACCACCGGGGCGCCCGCGTACCGCTGCGGTGCGACGCTCGCGGTCAGTCCGGTCTGCAGCAGCACGCCGCAGGCCACCACCACGGCGGCGCCCAGCAGCAGGGCGACCAGGGTGCCCACGAAGGAGGCGGGTCGAAAGCGCACCGAGGCGCGCGCCAGTCCGTTGCTCATGCCCCTGCCCCGTTCCACTCGTCGATCGGTCCACGCCGCCCGTTCACGCCGCGACCCCCACCGGGCGGGCGGTGAGCGAGACCATCCGGTCGGCGACGGCCTGCGCCTGCGGGTGGTGCAGCTCGTCGACGAGCGCGCCGCCGGCCAGGAACAGCGCCCGGTCGGCGAACGAGGCCGCCACCGGGTCGTGGGTCACCATGACCACCGTCGCGCCCAGGTCGTCCACGGCGCGCCGCAGCAGGCCCAGCACCTCGTGCGCGGTGCGGGTGTCCAGCGCGCCGGTCGGCTCGTCGGCGAACACCACGTCCGGGTCGGTGATCAGCGCGCGGGCGATCGCCACCCGCTGCTGCTGGCCGCCGGAGAGCTGGCCGGGCCGCCGCTTGGCGTGCTCGCCGAGGCCGACCTGGGCCAGCAGCTCCCGGGCCCGGGCGCGATCCTGGCGCTCGCCCGCCAGCCGCTGCGGGAGCAGCACGTTCTGCTCCACCGTCAGCGAGGGCAGCAGGTTGAAGGACTGGAAGATGAAGCCGATCCGGCTGCGGCGCAGCTTGGTGAGCCGGTCCTCGCTCAGCCGGGTGATGTCCTCGCCGCCGAGGCGGATCTCCCCCTGGTCGGGCTTGTCCAGGCCCGCCGCGCACTGCAGGAAGGTCGACTTGCCGGAGCCGGACGGGCCCATCACGGCGGTGAAGGTGCCCCGGGCCAGCGCCAGGTCGATCCCGCGCAGCGCGTGCACGGTCTCGGCGCCGCGGCCGTAGGTGCGGCGCACCCCGCGCAGCTCGATCGCCGGACGGGCGCCCTGCTCGGTGTACGGGCCGCCGCCGTACGCCCCCGTCGCGTACGGTCCGGCGGCGTGCGGTCCGGCGGCGTACGGCTCGGTCGATGGGCGGTCGTGGCGGCGTGCCATGGGTGGGCCTTCCTTCGGGGATCGTCGGTGGTCGTCGACGGGTTCCACGTTAGAAAAGGCCAGGCCGGCGGACCATGGAGGCCGCTGGCGGACCGGGGGTGGGGATATCCCCACCCCCCTCCGGGGGCCTGCGGGCCGGCGCCGGGCGGGCTCACACCGGGTCGGCGGCGATCTCCCCGTAGGCGGTGGCGAGTTCGGCGAGCACGGGGTGCGCCGGGTCGAAGGCCGTACCGTCGACCGCGGCCAGCGGCCGGACGCCGACACCCGCGTTCACCGCGAACGCCGCCGTGAAGCGGCCCAGCCCGGACGCGTCCACCCGCTCGCGCGACTGCGGCCCGCCGTACGCGCCGGCCAGCAGCGCGGCGGTCACCCCGGGCAGGCTCGGGCCGTCCGGCCAGACCAGTCGGCGGCCGTCGAGGAAGCCGACGTTCCAGGTGGCGCCCTCGACCACCCCGCCGCCGTCCGGCTCCACCAGCAACACGTCGTCGTAGCCGTCGAGTTGGGCCCGCCTGCGGTGGTGGACCAGGCCGAACAGGCCGACGTGCTTCACCTCCGGCAGCTCCCGCCGGTACCCGACCGTGCGCACCCGCAGCGGGGCCGGCGCGGCCACCGCCGCCGGGCGGGTGGTCAGCAGCAGCCGCGGCGCCGCCGGGCCGCCGGGGCGCTCCAGGCCGAGCTCCGGGTCGTACACCGTCACCCGGACGACCACCGGCGCGCCGTCGGCGGGCAGCACCGCGCGGATCCGCTCCCGCACCGCCGCCCGGTCCAACTCGGCGGCGAACAGCACCCCGCAGTCCCGGACCAGCCGGTCCAGGTGCAGCGCCAGGCCCCGGACCCGGCCCGCCTCGACGCGCAGGGTGGTGAAGTGCCCGTAGTTCAGCAGCCCCAGTGCGGCCAGCCGCGCCGGGTCGGCCGGCGCGCCGTCGATCTCGATCTCAGCCATCCCCCGAGTCTGCCAGCCCCGGCGCCGCCGCCACCGGGGCCTCCGCTCTCGGCGCCGGGGGCGGGGTCGGCGCTTCGGACGCCGCCACCGCCGGGCGGTACGGGCTGACCACCTGGCGGCCCGCCGCCAGGGCCAGCTGCTCGAAGTGCTCGATCTTGTAGGCCAGCCCCTCCGGCTCCCCGGCGTCCGACCACCGCCACGCCTCCGCCCACCACTGCGGGCCGCGCACCAGCGGCCGGCCCGCGAGCGCCAGATGCAGCGCCAGGGTCGAACGCGCGTACTCGTGCACCCAGCCGTCGGCCGCCCGGTAGTCGGGCGTCTCGTCGAGCCGCAGCCAGCGGCCCTCGCAGCCGGCGGCGAGCATCGGCACCCAGCCCCAGCCCCGGTCCGCGACCAGCAGGTGCAGCCAGCCGCCCTCCTCGCACACCCGGTACGGCGGGAGCTGCGGCATCCGGGCCAGGGCCAGCGAACGCTTCCAGCCGACCACCCAGAGGCCGCGGCGCAGGTAGTAGCGGACGGCGTGCTGCCAGGACCAGTGCGCCTCCAGCCGGAAGCCGGGCAGGCCCTCCGCGGCGGCCGCCGCGTACACCTCGTCCAGCGCCCCGGCGGCCAGCCCCCGGCCGCGCGCCTCCGGAAGCAAGTAGAGGGAGGAGACGGCGAGTTGGCCGGGCCCCTTGGTCCAGTTGTCCACCGCCACCGTGCCGGCCGCGGCGCCGCCCTCGTCCAGCACCCAGTAGCGGCGCCGGTAGAGCTCGCCGCCGGGCCACTCCCGGCCGCTCTCCCCCAGCCGCTCGCGCCACCGGCGCTCGGCCTCCGGCGTCAGCGCGTCCGGGGCCACCAGCTCCCCCAGCTCGCCCTCCACCAGGGACGTCAAGTCCCAGAGGGCGAACCGCCGTTCGTCCTCCTCGGCGACCGCCCGCAGCCGCGGCCCCGCCGCCAGCCGGTCCTGCGCCCGCTCCACCGCCGCATCCCACGACCTCACCACGCCGACACGATAGCGGGAGCGCGGGCACTTTCCGTAATCCAGCGAACACCGAACGTCAGATCGGATGCGAAGGTCTCCGGGCGAAGGCCCTGACGGATGGTAGGGGAAACCCGACCAGAGGACTCGACCTGACCGTGATGACCAGGCTGACCTGCGACGATGCAATGAACGGGTGATGAATCGGCACGACTCCCCGGACCCGCGACCGCTGCCGGCCGGCCCTGGTGCCAACGCCTTCTCCGACACCGAACCGAGGTCTCACCCGCCCATGGGCAGCACACTCATCGTCACCAACGACTTCCCGCCCCGCCAAGGCGGCATCGAAACCTTCGTCCACGCCCTGGCCACCCGGCTGCCCCACTCCGACGTCGTGGTCTACACCTCCGCCGAACCGGGCGCCGATCGGCACGACGCCGCCCTCCCCTTCCCGGTGATCCGCGACCGGACCCGCACCCTGCTGCCCACCGCCCGGGCCACCCGCCGCGCCGCCGAGATCGCCCGCGCCCACGGCTGCGACCGGGTCTGGTTCGGCGCCGCCGCCCCGCTCGCCGCGATGGCCCCCGGCCTGCTGCGCCAGGCCGACGGCATCCAACGCACCGTCGCCACCACCCACGGCCACGAGATCTGGTGGGCCCGGACCCCCGGCGCCCGCCGCCTGCTGCGCCGGATAGGCCGCAGCGTCGACGTCGTCACCTACCTCGGCGAGTACACCCGCGCCCGGATCGCCCCCGCCCTCGGCCCGGACGCCCAACTGGCGCGCCTCGTCCCGGGCGTGGACCCGGACCGCTTCCGGCCCGGCGCCGCCGGCGCCCGGCGGGCCCGCACCGGGCCGGTGATCCTCTGCGTCGCCCGGCTCGTCCCGCGCAAGGGGCAGGACGTCCTGATCCGCGCCCTGCCGGCGATCCGCCGGGCCGTCCCCGGCACCGTCCTCGTCCTCGTCGGCCAGGGCCCGTACGAGGACCGCCTGCGCGCGCTCGCCCACCGGTGCACCGAGCCCGGCAGCGTCGAATTCGCCGGCGGCCTCGACCACGCGGCCACCGCCGCCCACTACGCCGAGGCCGACGTCTTCGCCATGCCGTGCCGTACCCGCCGGGCGGGCCTCGAAGCCGAAGGCCTCGGCATCGTCTACCTCGAAGCGGCCGCCGCCGCCCTGCCCGTCGTCGCCGGCCGATCCGGCGGCGCCCCCGACACCGTCCTCGACGGCGTCACCGGCACCGTCGTCGACGGGCGCGACCTGGCCGACGTGGCCGCCGCCCTCACCCGGCTCCTCCTCGCCCCGCCGGCGGACCGCGCCCGGATGGGCACCGCCGGCCGCGACTGGGCCACCACCCACTGGTCCTGGACCGCCTCCGCCCACCGCCTCGCCCACCTGCTCGACCCCACCCGGTCCGTTCCGGATGCCCTCGCCGGACTCGCCTGACACTTTCGGACGCGCCAACATCGCTTTGTTCAAAGGGAGTTCGAGCCACAATGACACCCACTCACCGACATGCGGGCGATCATCGAGTCAGGGGGGGGCGATGGCTGTCGAATGCGCCCGCAGGATGCGCCTTCAGCGCGCGAAGTTCCTTACGCGCAGCAGGCGCACCCTTTTTCATCATATGAATATTTGCCTTCCGTTTTTCAATCCGACCAAACCGTGGAAACCCCAGGAGCAGAGCCGAAATCACGAGGAGGTGGGCACCATGGTGGAGGTCGAACGATTGCTGGCCGACTGCCTCCAGGACGCTCGCGACATTCCGTGGGGAACGGTACCGGTCGATTCCGCGGGCCCCGAATACGAGGCCGCGCGCCGCGCGTTCCTGACGGCCGGGCTGTCCGCGCTGCGCGACGACAGGCCCGAGGACGGCTGGGTGCAGATCAACCTCGCACCGGGCCCGGCCACTTGGCACCGGACGTACCGCGCCGTCGCGGACACGGCCCGCGACCTGATCGCCGCCGGCGCGGCGCGCTCCTTCTTCTTCATGCACAAACCGCCCGGGCTGCGGGTCCGGTTCGAGGCGGGCCGGTCCGATGTCGGGGCGCTGCGCGAGGAACTGACGCGCCGCTTCCGTGCGGTGGACGGACAGCCGCAACCGCCGCTGTGCGGACGGTACGAGCCGGAGACCTACCTCTTCGGCGGCCCGCGATCGATGCGGCACGTCCACGACCTGTTCACGGTGGACTCCCTGGCCTGGCTCGATCACCACGACACCGTCGCGGCGCCGGGCCGACCGGAGGCGGTCGCGGACTGGCGGTTGTCCCTGTACCTCCTCGGTGAACTCCTCGACGGCCTCGGCATCGTCGGCTGGGAGCACCGCGGGGTCTGGCAGGTGCTCCAGGACGACGCCGGCCGCAGGCTGGGCACCGACCCGGACGAGGACACCCGGCGCGCCGCCGCGGGCATCCTCGCGGCCTGGCGGGCCGGCGGACAGAGCCTGCTCGCTCCGCTGCCGCCGCACCGGCGGGCGGCGGTCGAGGTGCACGGGGACGCCGTGCGCCGGGCCGCCGAGCGCTGGCGCACCGGCTACTTCGAGTCCGGCGAGGCGGTGATCGGCCCGCGCCGCGCCGCCGCCCACTACGTCGTCTTCCACTGGAACCGGGGGCGGCTCTCCCTTGCCCGGCAGAGCCTGCTGACCCACGCGCTCACCGGTGACGGGAGGTCCTGACGTGTCCGAGGACCGGGAACTGGGCGCCGCGGCACTGCTCCGCGTGGCCGGCATGCCCTTGGCGGCGTGGACGGCGGCGGGCAACCCTGAGCTGTTCGCACAGGTCGCCGACCACGCCCGGCGGGACGAACGGCGGGCGGAGCACGCCCGCCAACTGGCCGGGCAGCTGGGCACCTTGGTCGTGCCGCACCCCGCCCTCACCGCCGCCGACCGCCGCGCCGTGCTGGCCGTGCGCCGTCGGCTGCACTCCGGCGCCGCACCGGGCCCGGCCGACTGCGGGCTGCTGGGGCGGCTGCCCGCCGCCCACGGCCTCGTCGCGGACGCCGCACGGCTGGCCGGCGAAGCCGAGTCGGCGGCCGCCGCCCTGCGGCGGCTGGAGGCCGCGGTGGCGGCCGAGCGCGAGCGCGTGGGCGCTCTGGGCTGGTCCCTGGTGTGCGCGTCGCCCGTCATGCGGGCCTTCCTGGACGAGGTGGAACCCGGAGCCGCCGCAGACGTGGCCGGCCGGCTGGCCGCAGGCGAGTCCTGGAGCGGGAAGCGGCTGCGCAAACGGGCGGCGTACGTGTGGCGGGCGCTCGGTCGGGCCGCGGCGAAGACCACCCCGCGCGGCTGGGTCGGCCAGGTCACCCTGCTGCCGGTCACCCCGGCGGGCGCGAACGGCGGCGGGAACAGTGGCGGGAACGGCGGCTGGGCCGACGGCCCCCTGCTGCGGCTCGTCCCGCCCGGTACGGCCCTCGGCGAGGTGGCGGCCGAGGCCGTGGAGAACGTCCACGGCGTGCGGGCCCGGCTCGGCGCCCTGGACCTGCGGGCGGCGGACCCGGCCACGGTGCTGGCCCTGGCTCCGCTGCACTTCCCCCAGCCGGCGGGCACCGCACCGGGCGCCGGTGTCCTGCGCTGCTGGGTGACCGACCCGCACGACCGGGGCCGGTTGCGGCAGGTCGACCTGCGGCGCTCCCTCCCCCTGGATCACGTGCTGGCCCAACTGGCCGACGGCCCGCGCCCGTTGGGCGACCTCGAAGCGGCTCTGCTGGGCACGGCCGCGACCGGGGCGGCGGCTTCCGCTCCCACGGTGCTGCGCGGCTTCCTCGCGCACCTGCTCGGACTCGGCGTGCTCCAGGCCTGCGCGGCCCCGCGCCGCCGCACCACGGGCTGGCTCGCCGCCGAGGACGTCCGCGCACGCGGCACCCTTCCGCAACCGGCACCGGCACCGCTTCCAGCACCTGCACCCGCACCTGCGCCGAGCACCGATTCCGCTGTACCCGCACCCGCGCTCCGTACCACCGGCTCCGCCGCCCCCGCCGACGACTCCCGGCCGTGGTTCACCGACTCCTACCGCACCATAGCCTCGGCCGTCTCCGGAGCAGCCGCCCGCCAGGTGCAGCAGGGCCTCGGCACCGCCGCCCGCGTGGCGTGGCTGCGGGAAGCCGACCGGCTCGCGGGGCCGGACCCGCACCGGCTGCCGGCGGAGCTCGCGGAGCTCACCGAACGGCCGTGCCCGCTCGGTGAGATCCTCGCGCGCCACCTACCCGACGGCAGCTGCCCGCCGCCACCGCCGAAGCCCCCACGCCGGTACGCGGGCTGGCACCCCGCCGAGACCTCCGGTTCCGGTTACGCGAGGCTGCTGGCCCACCTGTCCGCCCGGGCCGGCGGCGGACCGGTGGACCTGGACGACGACCTGCTGGACACGCTCGGGGCGCCCCCGGCCGCAACCGCGCTGCCGCCCTGGCCCCTGGACTGCCTGCTGCGTCCGCTGCCGGGCCCCGGCCCGGTCGCGGTACTGGAGACCGCCTCACCGGCGGGCGTGCTGGACGCCCGGTTCGCCGACGCGCTCCACACCCTGCACGGCGGCTACGACAACCTCCGGAGCTACCGGGCCTTCCTCGCCTCCGTCGAGCGGCTGTCCGGGGCGCGCTTCGTCGAACTGCTGGTGCCGCCGCTGGCCGGACGCGCCGCCAACGCCGTCCGGCGGCCGGTCATCACCCGCTGGTGGACGGGGGATCCCGATCCCCTGCCGTACCAGGGAGCCGACGGCCTGACGGCCCGCTACCTGCCGCTGGAGCGCATCACCCTGCGACGGGTCGGCCCGCGGATCATCGCCGAGGCCGACGGGTGCCGGCTGCTGCCCGTCCACCACGCCACCCGTACGCCCCTGCCCCCGTACGACGTCCTGGTCCGGCTGCTGCTGGCCGCCGGCCACCCGGCGGGCTCGCGCCTGATCCGCCTGGACGGCCTGGCCGAGGCGTTCCCCGACACGGACCGACTGCCCCGGGTGACCGTCGGCGGCGGCGCCCTGGTCATCAGCCCCGCCCTCTGGCGCGTGCCGCCGGCTCTGCTGTGGCGGCCCGGCGACGGCGACCTGACCAAGGTGCGCGCCCTCGCCGCCCTCGGGCGCTCGGCCGGGCTGCCGCGCTTCGCGTTCGTCCGGGCCGTACCCCAGCCGAAACCGGTTCCCGTGGACTTCGCGGCGCTGACCGCGGTCCCGCTGCTGGAGCGGATCTGCGCGCGCCACCCAGGTGCGGACCTGCTGGTCGAGGAGATGCTCCCCGACCCGGGCGGCCTGCTGCTCCACGACCCCGTGCACGGCGGTGCCGCCGTCGCCGCCCAGCTGCTGCTCCGACTTCCGTTCGACCAGGGCGCCGAGGAACTCGCGGAGCCCGCCGCCGCCGCACTGCGTGGCGAACCCGACGTCCCCGGTGCGCCCGCCCCTCGCGGGCGGGCCACCGGGGCGGTCTCCACCCATCACCGCTCCTGAAGGAGGACAACCATGCCCGACACCACGGCGCTCACCGACCTCGACGCCCTCATCGGCGACCTGGACGCGCGCATCACCGAGACCACCCTGCCGACCCCCGAGGCCAGCAGCGGCGGCTGCAGCGGCGTCTGCACCGTCCTGATCTGCGACACGGTGCTGCTCTGTAGCGGCCTGTTCTGCTGATCTCCCGTCAGGCCGTCCGAGGGCACACCCTCGGACGGCCCACCCGGACAACGGCCCCTGACGGCCGCCACCACCGGCACTCCGCCCGGCCCCTCCAGGCCGGGCGGAGTGCCGACCCGTCGTTCCCGAGGAGCCACCGTGCCGCAGCACACCGCGAACGCCGCGAACGCCGCGAACACCGAGAGCACTGAGAGCACTGAGAGCACCGAGAGCACCGGCACCGCCGTCACCGGACTCGCCGTCCGGCTCCTCGATGCCTGGTCCGCCCGGCCCCGCGAGAGCCCGGCGGTCGCCGAGCACCCCTCCGATCCGGGCGTCCCCGTCCTGGCCGCCCTGCTGCACACCACCGGAGGGCCCGAGGCCGAACGGTCCGCGGCCCGTGCCGTGGCGGTGTGGGCCCGCACCGCCGGCCAGGGGCCGGGCCACTGCGGGCTCTACGACGGCGGACTGGCCGGAACGCTGGCGGGCCTGCGCCTGGGAGCCCTGGTCCACCCGGACCTGCACCGGGCCGCCGACCGGCTCCGCGACCACCTGGTCCGCACCGCGCCGGCCCTCGACTGGCGGTGCGAGCAGGTCGCCTTCCCGGACTACGACCTCATCGTCGGCCCCTCCGGGACCCTGCTCGCCCTGACCACGGGCACCCGCCCGACACCGGCCCAACTCGGCCCGTACGCCGACCACCTGGCCCGGCTGTGCGACACCGACGAGCTGCCCCGACTGCGGACGGGGCAGTACGCCGGCCACCCGCACCTGGGCTGGCTGGACGGCCGGATCAACACCGGCACGGGCCACGGCGCCGCAGGAGTCGTCGCCGCACTCACCGCAGCCGTACGCCACCTCGGACCGCACCCCGGCCTGACGCCCGCCCTGCGCCGCGCGACCGGGTGGCTGATGCGGCAGTCCTTCGACGACGCCCGCTCCATCCGCACCTGGGACGGCGCCGGGCTCGACGGCCCGCCGCCCGCCGGAGCGCGCGCCCGCCAGGCCTGGTGCTACGGCACCCCCGGAGTGTCCTGGGCGCTGTGGGACGCGGCCGACGCCACGGGCGACCGGGAGACGGCCGCCTGGGCCGCAGCGGCCTTCGGCACGCTCGCCGACCGGTACGACGAGCGGTTCCACCTCTTCGGCGACCGCGTGAGCGACCTGCTGGCCCTGTGCCACGGCGCCTCGGGCGTGCTGGCGGTGGCCGACGCCTTCGCCCACCATGCCGGCCTGCCCGCCGCGGCCGCGCTGAGGGCCCGCCTGCTCGCCCACCTGAGGGCCCGCCTGCCCGAGGTGGAGGCCCTGGGCGCGGAGGGGATGGGCCTGCTCGGGGGCGCGGCCGGCCCGCTGTGCGCCCTGCTCACCGCGGGCCACGACGCCTCCCGGGCCTGGCTGCCCTGTCTCGGTCTGCGCTGAGCCGCCGACGCCCGGCCCGGTGTCGGGCGCGCCCTACGCCGCCCTACGCCGCCCGAAGGTGGGCGAGGACGGCGAGGACGCGGCGGTTGCCCTCGGTGGGGTCGAGGTCGAGCTTCATGAAGATGTTGCCGCAGTGTTTGACCACCGAGGCCTCGGTGATGGTGAGCCGGGTGGCGATCGCCTGGTTGTTGAGGCCCTCGGCCATGAGGGCGAGGACTTCGCGTTCGCGGGGGGTCAGCCGGGTGAGGGGGCGGTCGGCGGACTGCTGGCGCAGCAGGACGCGGACCACGTCGGGGTCGATGACGGTCTCGCCGGCGGCGACCCGGCGCAGGGCGTCGAGGAAGTCGGCGACGTCGCCGACGCGGTCCTTCAGGAGGTAGCCGAGGCCGGCGGGTTGGGCGCCGGCGGCGGCGAGCAGGCGGGTCGCGTACGGGGTGGCGACGTACTGGGAGAGCACCAGGACGGGCAGGCCCGGGTGGCGTTCACGCAGGTCGAGGGCGGCGCGCAGGCCCTCGTCGGAGAAGTCGGGCGGCATCCGGACGTCGGTGATGACGGCGTCGGGCCGTTCGGTGTCGACGGCGGCGGCGAGGGCGCGGGCGTCGCCGACGGCGGCGGTCACCCGGTGGCCGCCGAGGGTGAGGAGTTCGACGAGTCCGGCGCGCAGCAGCACGGCGTCCTCCGCGATCACGATCCGGAGCACGGGACCTCCAGCCGCAGCGTGGTCGGGCCGCCCGTCGGGCTGGTCACCATGAGCCGTCCTTTCAGGAGTGCCACCCGGTCGGCGAGTCCGCGCAGGCCGGCCCCGGCGGCCGGGTCGGCCCCGCCGTGGCCGTCGTCGGTCACCTGGAGCACCAGCCGGCCGTCGGCGATGCGCCCGCTGACGGTGACGGTGGCGGCGCCGCTGTGCTTGGCGGCGTTGGTGAGCGCTTCGGTGACGGTGAAGTAGGCGGTGGTCTCGACGGGGGCGGGCAGCCGGCCGGGGAGGTCGAAGTCGGACCGGACCGGGATGGGATGGCGCAGCGCGACCTCGGCGACGGCGGCGACGAGGCCGTGGTCGGTGAGCACCTGGGGGTGGATGCCGCGGACCAGGCCGCGCAGTTGTTCCAGGGCCTGCCGGGCTTCGCCGCGGGCCCGGGCGACGAGGGCGGTGGCCCGGTCGCCGGACTGGCCGCTGCCGTCGCGCAGCGCGTGGTCGGCGAGGCCGAGGGTCATGCTGAGCGCGACGAGCTGCTGTTGGGCGCCGTCGTGCAGGTCGCGTTCGATGCGGCGGCGTTCGGCTTCGAAGGCGTCGGCGAGCCGGGCCCGGGAGCGGGTGAGTTCGAGGACCTGTCGGCCGCTGTCCTCCTCGCGGGGCCCGAGCAGGAGGCGGGCGAGGGCCACCTGGGCGGTGGTCAGCAGGGCGCCGGCGTAGGCGCAGAGGAGGAGTCCGGCGAGCCCGGCGGCGCTGAACGGCAGGGCGGCGAGCGGCCCCGGCACCGCCCGGCCAGGGATGATCATGACGGTTTCGGGAGCCAGCGCCCAGACGATCACCGGGGAAGCGACCAGGGCGCCGGAGAACAGCAGCGCGGCGCTGAAGCCGAGCGCGGCGGCGGCGAGGGCCGTGGCGGTGAGCGCGGTGTGGGCCAGCTCGCGCCAGGTGGCGCGCTCGCGCAGGCGGGTCCGCAGCCTCGCGCGGCGGCCGGCGCCGGGCAACGGGCGGTGCGGGTCGGGCAGCGGTGCCGGCTCGACCAGCCGCAGCCGTCGGCGTTCGAGGGCGGCGGCGGGAATGCCCGCGAGGGCCAGGGCGAGGAGGACCGGCAGTCCGACCCCGACCACGGACAGGCCCAGCCCGAGCACCAGCAGCACCGCCAGGGCGGCCAGCAGCAGCGGGCCCAGCAGCGCGCCGCCGAGCAGGTACGCCCAGCAGCGCGGCACCCACGGGGTGACGGGGAAGCGCAGCGGGTGGGCTCGCAGCGCGGCCCAGACGGCCGTCGGCTGCTGCTCCTCCTCGTTCACCCGGTCACTCTAACGAACCCTCTGACCAGGCCTCGGGGCGTCGGGCGTGGAGGCGGCGGAGCCGGCCGGGCGGGGTGCGGGCCGGGGGCGGGTCAGGGCGACGGCGGCGATCACCAGGACGCCGCCGGCCAGGGCGTTCCAGCCGACGGGTTCGGCGAGGAAGGCCGCGCCGAGGGCCGTGGACCACAGCGGCATGACGTAGGTGACGGCGGAGGCCACCGCGGTACCGGCCGTGCGGACCAGCCCGAGGTTGAGCAGGTACGCGAGGCCGGTGCCGACCGCGCCCAGCACCAGCAGGGCGCCGGCCGCGCCCGCCCCCGGCCAGTGCGGGGCGCCCGCGGCGAACGGCGCGATGGCGGCCAACTCGGCGGTGGCGCAGGCGATCTGGACGGCGGAGAGGGTGACCACCGACTCCGGCCGGCCGGAGAGGAAGCGGCGCAGATAGGCGAAGCCCGCGCCGTAGCAGCAGGCGGCGGCCAGGCAGGCGAGGCCGCCGGCGGCCTCGCCGGAGCCGATGCCGCGCCAGACCCCGAGCACGGTGAGCACGCCGACGAAGCCGAGGGCGAGTCCGGAGAGCCGGCGGGCGCCGGGGCGGCGCTCCTCGGCGACGGTGAGGACGGTGAACAGCAGGGTGAACAGCGGGGTGGTCGCGTTCATCACCCCGGCGAGGACGGAGCTGACCCGGGTCTCGCCGAACGAGAACAGCGTGAACGGCACGGTGTTGAGGAGCACCGCGACCACGGCGGAGTGCCCCCAGAGCGCACGGTCGCGGGGGACGCGCTCGTGGCGCAGCACGAGGATCGTCCACAGCGTGACCGCCCCGAGCGCGCAGCGCCACAGCGCCACCCACAGCGGCGGCACCCCAGCCTCCACCGCCACCTTGATCAGTGCGAAGCTCGCGCCCCAGATCGCCGACAGCGCCACGAAGCCCGGCAACCAGCGCCGCACCCGGACCACCTCCACCTTCGTCCCGTTGGTTCCGTGTCGGGTTCCGTCCCGGCCCCGTCCAGGGTCCAGTCTCGGGTCCCGCCGCAGGTCCCGCCTGGGGTCCCGTCTGGACAGAGGGTGGCCCGGCGGCAGAGCATGAGTCCAACAAGTGGCAGCACCGGATGGATGAGGAAGTCTCATGGCGTCGGAGGTCAACCTGGCCCAGCTGAGGGCACTGGTCGCGGTCGCCGACACCGGGGGGTTCGGCGCGGCCGCCGACGAACTGGGCATCAGCCAGTCCGCCGTCTCGCACGCCGTCGCCGCGCTGGAGCGGACCCTCGGCGCGCCCGTCCTGCTGCGCGGCACCCCGGCCCGGCCCACTCCCCTGGGCGAGCAGATCCTCCCGCACGCCCGCACCGCCGTCGCCTCCGCCGCCGCCGTGCGCGCCATCGCCATCCGGCACTCCGGCGGCCCCGTCGGCACCGTGCGGCTGGCCGCGCCGACCACCGTCTGCCAGGCGCTGCTGCCCGGGCTGCTCCGGGACTGGAAGGCCGCCTACCCGCAGGTCACCGTCCGGGTCTTCGAGGGCGAGGACGACGAGCTCGCCACCTGGCTGGAGGCGGGCACCGTCGACGCCGCCGTCCTGGTCGACCCCGGGCCGCTCCCGCCCGGGGCGGTCGCGCTCGGGGCCGACTCCATGCACGCGCTGCTGCGCCGCGACCACCCGCTCGCCGGACAGGAGGCCATCCACGTCGCCGACCTGGAGGACGACGACTTCCTGCTCTCCGAGGGCGGCTGTGAACGGCACATCCGCGAGGCCTTCCGCCGGGCCGGCACCCGCTTCACCCCCCGGCACCGCATCCGCGACCTCAACACACTCATCGGCATGGTGCACGCGGGCGTCGGGGTCTCGGTGATGCCCGCGCTGGCGCTGACCATGCTCCCGGCCGACTGCGTGCTCGTCCCGATCCGGCCGGCCGTCCACCGCACGCTCACGCTCACCGGGCCGACCAGCCGGCCGTGGTCGCCGGCGGTCGGCGGGCTGCTGGCGGCGGTGGGCGCCGCGCAGGGGGCGGGTGACGCCGCGCGGGGAGTGGGGACCGGGGTCCGCGTGGCGGCGCGCGCCTGACGGGGAGCCCGTTCGGCGCCCGGCCCACCGCCGGCGCCGGGCCCCGGCTTGACCATTTTGGGGTTGACCACCCTTCCTCGACAGGTCTATACCAGTGACAGTCTTCGGCAACTACCCCCTGTCAAAGGCCCGTTCGGTCTGCGCGCCACCCCCACCTCCGGCGTGAGCAGCCCCTCCCCCACTGCCGTCCCGCCTGGAAAGGCCCTCGATGGAACGCGCACTTCCCCCACACCCCGCCCCCCGGAACCCGCGCCGCCGCCCGCGCCGGGTCGCCGCCGTGGCCGGGGTGCTCGGCCTGGTCGCCGGCGGTGTCGCCGCGCTCGCGAACACCGGCTCCGCCGCCGCCGACACCACGACCGGCCTCGGCAGCAACTGGTACGCCTCGGCGCCCTACCTGATGCCCGAGGACAACAGCCCGCCGGACGCCGCGGCGGTGATGGACGCCACCGGGCAGAAGGCCTTCCAGCTGGCGTTCATCCTGGCCCAGGGCAGCAGCTGTTCACCGGCCTGGGGCGGCACCTCCTCGATCGACACCGACACCACCATGCCCGGCGTCATCCAGACCATCCGCGGCAAGGGCGGGGACGTCTCGGTGTCGGTCGGCGGGTACGGCGGCACCAAGCTCGGCCAGGTCTGCGGCACGCCGGAGGCGACCGCCGCCGGGTACCAGAAGGTGATCACCAAGTACCAGTTGAAGGCGATCGACTTCGACCTGGAGGAGCCGGAGTACGAGAACACCGCGGCGATCCACAACGAGATCGGCGCCGCCCGGATCCTCCAGCAGAACAACCCCGGCCTCTACATCTCGATCACCACCGCCGGGACCAACGCGGGGACGGGCTGGTTCGGCACCCAGATGCTGAACGAGGCCAAGTCGCAGGGCTTCACGCCGAACAACTACTCGATCATGCCGTTCGACGGCGGGTTCAACGGCGCGGCCGCGCAGACCGACGCGCTGGTGAAGTTCAACCAGATCCTCCAGACCACCTTCGGCTGGTCCGAGGCGACGGCCTACGCCCACGAGGGCGTGTCGATGATGAACGGCCGCACCGACGCCGCCGAGTACTTCCGGCAGGCGGACTTCCAGGCCGTGCTGGACTTCGCCACCGCGCACAACCTGGCCCGGTACACCTACTGGTCGGTCAACCGGGACCGGCAGTGCACGGGCCCGGTGGACCCGGGGCTGTCCGGCTCCTGCTCCAGCGTGGCGCAGAACGACTGGGACTTCACCAAGTACACCGTGAAGTTCGCCGGGGCCACGCCGCCCACCACCCCGCCGACCACGCCGCCGACCACCCCGCCCACCACGCCACCGACGACTCCCCCGACCACCCCCGGGGCCTGCGCCGACCCGGCGTGGAGCGCGAGCACCACGTACACCAGCGGCAGCAAGGTCTCGTACGGCGGCCACGAGTACCACGCCAAGTGGTGGACGCTGAACGAGGTGCCGAGCGCCAGCGGCCAGTGGGGCGTCTGGGGCGACGACGGCCCCTGCTGACGGGCTGACAGGTCGACGGGCCGACGCCCGGGGCCCGGGGGTCTGCGCACCCCGGGCCCCCGGCAGGCCAGTTCGCGACCGTGGTCAGTCCGCGGCCGTGAACCGCTCCCGCAGTTCGGCCAGTACCTGCGCCGCCTCCGGGAGGCCGGCGGCCTCGCAGCGGGCGATGCCCGCGGTCAGCCGGGCGACGGCCGCCCCGGTACGGCCGAGGTCGGCGCCCTCGATCAGCGCGGCCAGTCGGACGGCCTCGGCCCGGGACGTCCCGGCCCGCTCGTCGCCGCCCTCGTAGACCGCGATCGCCCGCTCGACCTCGGCCAGCGCCTCCTCGTGGCGCTCGGCCATGGCCAGGCAGCGCGCCCGCTCGTAGTGCGAACCGCCGCGCAGGTACCAGGGGTTGTACTCCTGACCGGCCTGCCCGGCGTGCTCCCCGGCGGCGTCCGCCTCGGCCAGCCGGGCCAGCGCCGACGCCAGCCCCTCCGGGCCCTCGGCGTGCATGGTCAGCCGGGCGAACTCGCGCAGCGTCGCGGCCAGTTGGTCCACCTGGGGGGCCTGGGCGTGGGCCGCGAGGGCGCGGTCGAGGGCGGCCTTCGCGGCCTCCCAGCGGTCCGCCCGGGCCAGCGCCAGCGCGGCCTCGCAGGCGACCATGGTGTGGGTCTCCTGCTCCTCCCAGCCGGCGACGACGTCGGCCAGCCGCAGGTACTCCTCGGCGGCGTCCCGGTGCTCGTCCAGTTCGGTGAGGCCCCGGGCGAGGTCCAGCCGGGCCTGCGCGAGCATCCGCACGTCCAGCTCCGACGCGGCGGCGTCCAGCAGCACCGACTCCAGCACCGCGACGGCGTCGGCCGTGCGGTCGGCGGCACGCAGCACGTCGGCCAGCTGGAGGCGGGCCTGGGCGGCGTCCTCGGCCGCCTCCCGGCCCTTGCGGTCGAAGCGCGCGGCCGCCTCGGTGAGCGCCCGGACCGCGCCGCCGCGGTCCCCGGCCCCCATGGCCGCGTGGCCGAGCATCAGGTAGGTGGGCGCGTACGGGTAGGAGTCGTCGCCCCAGCGGGCGGCCTCGGCGAGCGCCCGGTGGAACACCTCGACGGCCTCGGCGGGTTCGCCGCCCTGCAACAGCACCTGGCCCAGCAGACCGAGCACCCGCGGGGTGTGCCAGGGCAGTTCGGCCGCGTCCAACTGGGCGAGCACCTCGCGCAGTTCGGTGGTGGCCTCGGCCAGCCGGCCCTGCCGGGCGGCCGCGTCGGCCAGGTACTGGCGGGAGGTGGCCGCGCGGCGGGCGGAGCCCAGCTCCACGGCGGTGCGGTGGTAGCCGCCGGCCGCCGCCTCGAAGCGCTCGACGGCCTCGGCGGGCGGCTCGGGCAGCGCCTCGACCAGGTCGTGGTGGGCGGCGTAGGCGCGGACCTGCCACACGATCAGGTGGTCGTCGTCGGCCATCGTGCCGGCGGCCCGCAGTTCCTCGGCCCGGCGCAGCACCTCGTCGAGCGCCGGCCAGTCGGCCACCGCGCCCTCGACGTCGCCGAGTTCCACGATCAGCGCGCGGGCCCGGGCCATCAGGGCCTGGCCGGGCAGCCCGGCCTGCTCGAACAGCTCGGCGGCGGCCAGCAGCCCGGCCCGGCCGTCGGCGTGCTCGTCCCGCTCCAGCGCCTGGTGGGCCCGCTGCTCGGCGAGTTCGGCGCGCAGCCGCCCTGGGCTGCCGACCGCGGTGCCCTCGGGGTGGGCGAAGCCGTCGGCGGCGGCGCGTTCGGCGATCCGCCGCCAGAGCCGGTCGGCGTCCGGGTGCCCGACGAGCTCCAGCTCGCGGGCCCGGACCACCAGGGCGGTGAAGTCCTCCGGCTCCGGCTCGACGGCCCGGCGCGGTGCGGGCGCGAGGGCCGGGGCGGCGGCCAGCTCGGGCGCGGCGGCGGCGCGCACGCCGAGGGCCAGCGGCTCGGCCAGCAGCGGCTCGCGGGCCAGCCGGGCGCGCCGGTCGGCGCCGACCGCGTCGGTGCCGTTGCGGGCGTCGAAGCGGGCGGCGAGCGCGTCGGCCTCGGCGCGCACGTGGGCGAGCAGGGTGTCCGCCGTCCAGGAGGTACCGGGCGGGCCGCTGACCGCGAGCCCGCCGTGGCCGCCCCCGGCCAGGACGGCGAGCAGCACCTCGACGCCGGTGAGGAAGGACAGCAGCGCGGACGGCTCGCCGGCCACCGCGAACAGGTCGCGGTTCTCGGCGAGCAGTTCCAGGCCGCGCGGCTCGTTGCCGGACAGCGCGCAGAACTCGACGTGCCGGCCGACGGCGTGCGCCATCGAGGCCTTGCCGCGCGCGGCGCGGTAACCGGTCAGGTGGCTGGAGCGGGCCTCGTCCAGCCGGCCCCGGCGCAGCAGCGGGAGCAGGGCGGCGGCCTGGCTGAGGGCGGGCTCCTGCTCGCAGCTGCTCCGGCCGTCGAGGACCGGCTGCAGGACGTCCAGCGCCCGGGCGTCGTCGCCGGCGTCCACGAAGTGCTCGGCGCGCGCCCGGGTCTCGCAGGCGTGGCAGTCGCTCAGCTCGGAGCGCGGGCGGGCCGTCCACAGCTCGTAGGCGTCCTGGCGGCCGCTGCCGGTCTGCGCGGCCAGGTGGTAGCGCTGGGCGTAGTACGGCTGGAGGTCGAAGCCGGCCGCCCGATAGCGGTCGCGCAGTTCGGTGTGCCAGCGCCGCAGGGCCGGCAGCGGCACGTCCGGATTGCCCAGGAGCGCGCCGGCCACCCACTTGAAGCGCCAGAACACCTGCTGGCGGGCCCACTCGCCGAAGCCGTCCGGGTCGGCGTCCCACAGCTTGAGGAGGCGGGCGAAGACGACCGGGCTCTTGCCGCGCTCGCCGTCGTACTCGTACGCCTCCATCAGCTCCAGCAGGGCCATCGAGCGCGCCCCGGTGTCGTCGAACTGCTCGGCGGCGTCGACGAGTTCCTCGGCCGCGACGGTCCGCTGGCGGCCGTAGGGGCGGGCGTCGTTCTCGCGCAGCGCGGCCATCACCGCATCGGGGGTGTCCAGCATCAGGCCTCCTTCGGGTCGGTGCGGTCCGGGCCGGCCGACTCGTGGCCGAGCATGGCGTGGTCGAGCAGGCTGATGAACGAGCGGTTGAGCAGGGCGCTCTCGCTGGCCTTGAGCGGACGGCGGGTCATCAGCACGGCCTGCCCGTACAGCGCCTCGACGGCGGTGACGGCCAGCTCGCGGTTGGTGACCGTCGCGGCGCGGCGCACCAGCGGGTTGAGGTGGTTGAGGACCAGCTGGGCGCGGGGCGCCTCGGCGCGCAGCGAGCCCAGGATGTCCGCCCACAGGCCGTCGGCCTCCTCGGCGAGCTGGGCGCGGCTGCGCTCGTGCCGGGCCTCCCGGTTGTCCAGCAGCAGCGCGGGCGCGTTGGTCGGGTGGAAGCTGCGCAGGGCGACGTCGCAGTCGAAGCGGCCGACCACCTCGCGGGCGACGGCGAGGAAGGCGTTCGCGGCGAGCTCGGCGGCCGGGTCGACGGTGTCCAGGTGCGCGGTGACGGTGCCCGGGTCGAGGTCGGAGACCGAGACGCCGGGGCGGATCTCGGGCAGCCGGTGCACCAGGTCGCGGTCGTAGGTGTAGCCGCCGTTGACCACGCCGAGGCCGGCGGCGCCGGCGATCGGGGCGACCTGGCGGAACTCCTCGACGGTGCGGGTCACCAGCACCACCGGGTGGCTGCGGGTGAACTCGTCCAGGGTGACGTTGCCGTCGGTGGTCTCGAACGGCAGCCACGGCAGCATCATCCGCAGCAACTCGTCGTCGTAGCGGGCGAGTTCCTTGACGGCCAGGTGGTGCACGGACAGGAAGCGGTGCAGCAGCGCCGGATCGCTCGCGGACAGGCCGGTCAGCCAGTCGCGGATCCGGACGCCCAGCGCGTCGCGGACGGCGGCCAGCGTCTCGTCCGCGTACAGGCCCTCGCGCGAGGCGGTCGGGCGCAGGCCGTCGGTGTCCACCACGCAGCGGACGAAGAACGCCCAGTCCGGCAGCAGCTCGTCGGCCTGGTCGGACAGCAGCATGCCCTTGAGGTGCACCCGGTGGCCCGAACGGCGGGACGGCGGGGCCGCGTCCGGCAGCACGTAGGCGACGCCGCGCAGGCCGACCAGCGGCAGGTCCAGGTCGATGGTGTCGAGCGGGGCGAAGTCGAAGGCGGCGCGGCAGTACTCGGTCAGCGCGTCGCGCCGGGCCAGCGGCGAGCCGTGTCGCTCGGCCCACGGCGGGGTGCGGTTCACCCGGTGCTCGGTGCCGTTCGCGTCCACCACCGTGACGTCGTGGCGCAGCAGGCTGCCGAAGTCCCGGGCCAGCGCGAGGACACGGCCCGACCGCGTCCACTCGACGGCGTCGGCGCGCGGGACCAGCGTCACGGTGGTGCCCGGCTCCGGCTTGGCCGCGGCGGGCAGGGTGCGGATCGTGTAGCGGCCGTCGGAGCCGCCGCGCCACTCGATCACCGGCGCATCCGGCGTGGCGGCGGAGCGGGTCACCACGGTGATCTCGTCGGCGACCACGAAGCAGGCCAGCAGGCCGATGCCGAACTGGCCGATGAAGTCGCCGCGGGCCTGGGCCAGCCCGGCGCCGTCCAGCCGGCCGTCGGCGTCGCGCTTCGAACTGCGGCCGATGGTGGCGAGGAAGGTGTGGACGTCCGCCTCGGTCAGGCCGACGCCGGTGTCGGTGACGCTCAGCTCGTCGTCGGCGCGCACGACGATCCGAGCCGGCGCCTGCGGGTCGAGGGCGCGGCGGGCGGAGATCGCGTCCACCGCGTTCTGCAGCAGCTCGCGCAGGTACACCCGCGGGCTGGAGTAGAGGTGGTGGGAGAGCAGGTCCACCAGGCCGCGCAGGTCCACCTGGAAGGTGTGCGCGCTCGCCGCGTTGTCGGGCGTCGGGTTCTCGGATGGGGACACCGGGGGCTCTTTCGATCGCGGGGCGGGTGATGGAGGTTCTGGACGGGCCGGGGGCGTCAGTACGCGCAGCGGTCCCGGTGGGAGGCGAACGCCTTGAGCGGATCACCGGACAGGAAGTGCCAGGGCGACTCGGTGACGGCGCCGTCCAAGGCCTCGAACAGCAGGCGCGCCGTCTTGCGCTGGCCGGCCAGCGAGAAGGCCATCGCGAAGGCGTTGAAGGAACCCTGCCAGCCACGCACCGGCGTGAAGTCCGGGTGCAGCACGGAGCGGAAGGCCGCCTCCTGCAAGTCGGCCACCACCTCCGCACTGGCCAGGTAGGCGCGGTCCTCACCGTCCGGGAGGTCCAGCCAGCGCTCCAGGTGCGCCAGCACCACCAGCTCGCCGAGCTGGCTGCCCTCCGGCGCCGCGAGCATCGAGGAACGGGCGAAGGCGTGCATCTCCTCGTGCGAGCCGCCCCACTTGGCACACAGCTGCTGGAGGCGCTGGCGGTGCGAGGCCGGATGCCCGGGAGCACGGCGCACGGCGGCCTCGAAGCGGCAGGTCGCGACCTCCGCCGGGAGCGAGGCACCGCGGGCGCTGATCTGCAGGAAGTACCAGGGGGCGAGCCAGGACGGCTCGCGCTCGGCGACCTCCAGCAGCTGCTCCTCGGCGATGTCCAGCCGCTCGTGGAACACCTGCCACTGCTTCTCGGACACGTGCTTCGCCCGGGCGCCCGTCCGGGCCTCCCAGGCCCAGGTGACGTGCCGGGCACCGGACAGCAGCAGCGCCAGCGCGTCCTCGGGCCGGTCGGCGAGGGCCCGGGCCGTCCACTCCTCGACCCGGGGCACCTCCGCGATCGCACCGACCCGCCCGGTCAGATCGGCGCCGTCCCCGACGGCGGCCAGCGCGGGGCCCAGGGCCGCCCAGTCACCGGCGGCGGCCTGGCCGAGCATCAGGCGCAGCGACTCGTCCCCGAGCGCCGGATCCAGCCGCGGCGCCGCAACGGCCGCCACGGGCGCGGACCCGACGGCCCGCCGCACCCTCCCAAGCCAGCCCGCCCCGCCCTGCGCGGCCTCCTCGCCGGAGCGGCGTCGGAACAGCGGCATGTGTGGCCCCCTCGAACATCATCGGCATCTTTCGCATGGCCGCACGACGGCCACCCCAGATGAGTAGATATCACGGCCGACCGACATCCGTTTCCCCAGCCCAGGGGCGGTCCCGGTCCGGCACGCGCGGGGACCGCCCCACGGCCCGCCGACCGGGGCGGACGACCGGGGCTGACGGCCGGAACGCGGGCACGTCGAACGGGGTGAGGACACGTCGAACAGGCGGCGGCGCTGTCCGGTCCGACGCCGAAACGCAGCGGGCCCCGGCGCCTCCTCGGCCCGGGGCTTCGCTTCGCTTCGCGTACGCGGCGGCCGTCAGGCCAGTCCGAGCCCGGCGTCCGGGGTCCTGCCCGCCTGGGCCTGCTCGATCCGCTTGACCAGCATCACCCCGAACCGCCGGGCGGCAGCCACGTCGGCCGGCCCGCCCTCGGTGGTCACGCTGGCGACGACGGTGCCCGAGCGCAGCACGATGCCGATGCCCTCGCTCTCGCCCAGCTGGCCCTGGAAGGCCTGGCTCTCGCTGCCCAGCACCGGGGAGTCGACCTTGCGGAACGGCCCGGCTCCGTAGGAGGCGTAGGACTCCTTGAGCTTGCCCTTGGCGGCGTCGCGGTTCGGCAGCGTCTCGACGATGAAGCGGGCGACCACGTCCCCCGAGGAGAACCGGACGGAGCCGCTGAGCGGCTTGCCGGTGCACGGCACCGACGCGGTGCAGGTGGTGGCGTGGTCGATGGTGTCGACCTTGCGCTTCTCCTCCTCCCAGCCCGCCATCGCCTTCGCGTCCGGCAGCACCTGCCCGACGAGCTTGTCGTCCAGCAGCACCGCCTCCAGGTCCGCCCCGGGCGTCGCCGCCCCGGCCGGCGGAGCAGAGGCCCCGGCGCCAGCGCCACCGCCTCCGGTCGCCGGCGCCGAGGCCGAGCCCGCGGCCGCACCCGCCCCCGTCGCGGCGGCAGACGCGGACGCCGACGCGGAGACCGAAGCCCCCGCACCGGTCTCACCACCCGCCGGACCGGTCGCGCTCGCCACCGCACTCGCCGCCCCAGCCGCACCCTTGGCCGCGTCCGAGCCCGCCGGGGAACTCCCCGCAGAACCCGCCGAGCACCCGGCCAGCACCCCCGTCAGCACCCCGGCCGCCACCGCGGCAGCCACCCTCCGACCAGCCATCCCCATCCCCATCGCCCACTCCCTCCGGATGTCCGTGACCCATCAAGATAGCCGCCGTCCCCGGCCCGCCCGCGCCCGGGTGCACCTGGGCCGATCAAGGACGGAGCGGGAGCGGGAACGGCGGCGGGGCGGTGACCGTGGTGG
>NZ_JBHXML010000098.1:0-31492 GCF_042720345.1 Kitasatospora sp. NPDC058478
CCCGGAGAGCCGGACGGCCACTCCAGGGAAGCCACGGTCGGCAAGAACCCATCAGCCACATCCGGCCCTCCCGGGCCACCTAACACCTTACGGAGCAGCCATGCCCACGTTCGTCCGACGCCTCGCCCCCGCAGCGGTGCTCGCGCTCACCGCGCTGGCCGCCACCCCGGGCAGCGCGTTCGCCGTGGACCGCGACGGGCCGGCCGTCGCCGCCTCGGCGGGCGAACACCCGGGGCTGACCTGGACCGCCCTGGAACAGCGCGCCGGTGTGGTGCACGTCGGCACCGACGGCGCCAGCAACCCCTACCTCGGGGACACCTCCGCCGACACCGAACTGCCGGTGCTCTGCCTCCACCAGGACGGCCGCCCGGCCCCCACCGGGATCCCCACCGCCGGCTTCCACAGCTGGGCGGGCGGGGAGGTCGCCGCGACGGCCCCGACGGCCGGGTCCGACCTGACCAGCCGGGACGACGCCGACGGGCTCTGCGAGGACTCCTTCGGCGCCGGCTGGCGAATGGCCGAGTTCCACGACGGGCAGGGCTGGTCGCTCTGGGCGGCCGGCACCCTCCCGGCGGGCACCCGGTTCTGGACGGCGATCAACGACCAGCCGGCCAACCCCTGGTCCTGACGCCCGCGCGGCCCCGAGCCGCCCCGCGCAAGCGCGGCGGCGGCGACGGGGATCAGTAGATCAGGTACCCCGGGCGGTGTCCTTCGTCGTCGATCTCCCCGGTGGCCTGCGCCCGCAGCTTGCGGGACAGCTCCTCCAGGGCGCGGGAGGCCGCGACCTCCTCACCGATCCTGGCGAGCGGGCGGTCGTCCGTGCTCTTCATCGACTCCCCGTGGGCGCGCAGGCCCGGCGCCCGCGCACCGGTCAGCCTGGCCTCGCACGCCGTGTGCACTCCGTCTTCCTCGAAGCTCAGCTCCACGTCCCACTGGTTGTGCATGCCACACCTCCTGGCAGCGGCCCCCTCGCGCCTGTCCGGACCGGCACGGACGGTGAGCCGTGGCGGCCGCTCACACCAGCGTGCGCCCGTCCGACCCATGGCGGCAAGCGGGCCCGGCCCGGGGCTGCGGGCCCGGCCCCCGGAACCAGCTCCCCCGCCCCGGAGCTCCCGGCCCTGCCTGCTCCCCGCCTGCTCCCCGCCTGCTCCCTGTCTGCTCCCCGCCGCCGACCGGGCCCCGCCGCCGACCCGGCGGTACGCTGACGAAAGCGCGCCGCGACCGCCGACCGAACCTGGACCCGCCGGTGCGGCGCGGGCAGTGACAAACCGGGTGGTCCCTCCGTGGCGGTCTTCCTCCTCGCCCTCGGCGCCGCCTGCTGCCTGGGCCTCGGCTTCGTCCTCCAGCAGCACGCGGCACAGCGGGCGCCCCGTGCCGACCTGCTGCACTGGCGGCTGCTCCTGGACCTGATGCGGATGCCCGAGTGGCTGCTCGGCACCGGGTTCATGGTGTGCGGACTGATCCTGTCCGCGCTCGCCCTCAACCAGGGCGAAGTCTCGCTCGTCGAACCGCTGCTCGCGACCAACCTGCTGTTCGCCATGGCGCTCTCCCGGGTGCTGACCCGCCAGACCCTCGGCCGCTCGGGCTGGGCCGGGGTGCTGCTGCTCGGCCTCGGGGTGACGGCGTTCATCGTGGCCGGCCGGCCCACCGGCGGCGGTGCGCCCGCCGGGGAACTGCGGCACTGGCTGGTGGTCGGCACGGTGGTCGGGCTGACCCTGCTGCTGGTCTCGCTGGCCCGGCGGCTGCCGCTGTTCGAGGAGGCCACCCTGCTGGCCCTCGCCGCCGGCCTGCTCTACGGCCTCCAGGACGCGCTGACCCGCACCACCACCCAGCGCCTCGACCACAGCGGACTGGACGCGGTGCTGCGCAGCTGGCAGCCGTACGCGGTGGTGGCGGCGGGCGTGGTCGGGCTGCTGCTGGTGCAGAGCGCCTTCGAGGCCGCACCGCTGCGGATGTCCCTGCCGGCACTGACCGCCGCCCAGCCGCTGTCCGGGATCGCCTGCGCGGTCGGCTTCCTCGGCGACCGGCTGCGGGTGACGCCGGGTGCGCTGGCCTGGCAGTCCGCCGGACTGCTGGCCATCGTGGTCGGGGTGATCGTGATCGGCCGCCACCCGGCGATGCCGGGCAGCGTCCGCGAAACCCTGGAGGGCGTCGGGGCACCGCCGGAGGACGAGCGGCCCGAGGAAGGCCCCGGGAGCCGTCCGGGAAACAGTCCGGCCGAGAACCCGAACGACCCGGGGCACAGCTCCGGCGCCGGAGCGTAATTCGCTTGACCGGGCCACAGGTCAACGCTGCACTGTGGCGAGGCACACGAGCCGTGGTGCCGTCGTCATCCAGGGGAGGAAGCGGCAGCAATGGAGATCCGTCCGACAACCGATCAGGACCTCGACGTCTACGTCGACACGCTCCATGCCGCGTTCGGGCTCTTCCCGGAAACCCCGACCGACGGCGGCGGGCTCTGGTGGTCGGCGACCGAGATGGACCGCAACCTGCTCGCCGTGACGGCGGACGGGCGGCCCGTCGGCACCGCCGGCGCGTACACCTTCGAGCTCACCCTGCCCGGTGAGGCCATCGTCCCCACCAGCGGGGTGACCGGCGTCGGCGTCCTGCCCTCGCACCGGCGCCAGGGCGTGCTCACCGCGATGATGCGGCGCCAGCTCGCCGGGTTTCGGGCCCGCGGGGAGTTCCTCTCCGTACTGCTGGCCTCCGAGGCCGTGATCTACCGCAGGTTCGGCTACGGACCGGCGACCTACACGCAGCGGCTGACGGTGCCGCGCCACCGGGCCGCCTTCGCCCTCCCCCGGGCGCGCGGAACAGCCGACACCCCGGCGGCCGGCCCGGACACCGGCTCGATCGAGCTGCTGCGGCGTGCCGAGTGCGGCGAGATCCTGGAGGCGGTCTACGACCGGTACCGCCGCACGCAGCCCGGCGCGCTGTCCCGGCCGCACCGCTGGTGGGCCTCGGGCGCGGGGCGGCCCCCGGTCTCCTCGGCGTCGCGCTACGTCGCCGTCCACCGGGATGCCGGCGGTGTCCCGGACGGCTACGCCTGCTACTCGCTCGCCGACGGCACCTTGACGGTCGACGAGACCATCGCCACCGACGACGCCGTCGCCACGGCCCTGGCCCGGTTCGCGCTCGAACACGACCTGGTCTCCCAGGTCGTGTTCAAGCACGTTCCGTCCGACCACCCGCTGCGCTGGCAGCTTGTGGACTTCAACGCCGGCGAGAGGAGCAGCAGCACCGACTGGCTCTGGGTGCGGCTGCTGGACGTCCCGCGTGCGCTGACCTCGCGCGGCTGGTTCGTGGACGGCGAGCTCGTCCTCGACGTCGACGACCCGTTCCTCGGCGAGCACGGCCGCTACCTGCTGACCGTCCGGGACGGGAAGGCCGAGTGCGTCCCGACGGACCGGGAGCCCGACCTGTCCCTGGACGTGAGCGACCTGGGCTCGGTCTACCTCGGCGGCACCACCCCGAGCACGCTCGTGCGGGCCGGGCACATCCGGGCCCACCGCCCGGGCGCGGCCGCCCTCGCCGACGCCCTCTTCAGCGCCGAGCGCGCCCCGCACTGTCTGCACTGGTTCTGACCGGCTGGTTCCGACCGCACGCCCGCCTCGCCGCCCCTGCACGACAGGCCTACGGGCGTGCCGGGATCGACGCGGGCGCAAGCTCGGGCTCGGGCTCTGTCCCCGGCTCGGGCTCGGGCTCGGGCTCGGGCTCGGGCTTCGCCCCGTCGACGGTGCCCGTCCGGCCGCGCCGGCGGTCCATCTCGCGCCACTCCGGCCGCAACCCGGCCAGGTTGGTGGAGGCGAAGTAGAGGGCGCCGCCCGCGACCAGGGTGGGTATCAGCCCGACAAGGCTGACCGCTGCGCCGGCCAGCAGGCCGCCGAGCGGGATACCGGCCCAGGCGAGGGAGTCGCCGAGGGCGTGGACACGGCCGAGCAGGTGGCGGGGCACCCGCTCGAAGAGCACCGCGCCGAGGATCGGGTTGAGGAAACCGCCGCCGAAGCCGCCGACCGCGAAGACCGTGAGCACCACCCACAGCGGCGCGCCGCACGCGAGCACCAGGAAGCGCGGGGCCCCGACGAGCAGGAAGCCGGCGAAGAACACCGTCCGGCGGGGCAGCCGGTGGGCGATGGCCGCCGCGATCAGACTGCCGACGACCGCCGTGATCCCGCCGGCGGTGCCGGTCAGGCCGATGGCGGCCGGGCCGTTCCCCGACTCCCGCGCCCAGACCGGGAGGAGGACCGTGATGAACCCGGCGTCGAGCAGGTTGGTGATGCCGACCAGCACCGTCACGGTGAGCAGCAGCGGATCGGAGCGCAGGAAAGTGAAGCCCTCGCGGAACATCCGCCAGTAACCCGCCGGTTCGGCCCCGGTTCCGGCTCCGGCGCCAGTTCCGGCGCCGGCTCCGGTCCCGATCCCGGCCTCGGCCTCGGCCTCTGCGGCCTGCGCGGCAGCGGGTGCCGGGGCCGCCGCGCGCCCCATCCCGCGCGGCAGGGCGAAGGCGATGACGAGGGACCCCAGGGCGAAGGTGGCGGCGTTGAGCGCCAGCCCGGCCAGCGGGCCCATCAGAGCGACCAGCCCGCCACCGACCGCCGGGCCGACCGTGGAAGCCAGCCGTTCGGTGACGCCGGAGAGACCGGTGGCGCGCTCCATCGGCACCCGGGCGCGGTCGGCGGCCTCCGGGACCATGACCGACTTGGCCAGATCCCCCGGGCCGCGCATCGCCCCGATCACCGCGACCATCGCCAGCAGCACCCCGAACGGCAGCAGCCCCAGGGCGTGCAGCAACGGGACCAGCCCGGCCGCGACGGCGCTCACCAAGTCCGTCGTCCAGGACACCACCCGCGGCCCGAGCCGATCGACCAGCGGCCCGGTCAGCGCCTTGACCAGCACGTACGGCGCCATCTCGGCGAAGGCGACCAGGCCCGTCATGGTGGCGCTGCCGGTGGTGGCCAGGACGAACCAGGGCAGGGCGATGGCCGAGACACGCGTCCCGGTGATGGAGACGGCCATGGCGGAGAGCACCCCGACCAGCGGCCGGAGGCTGCGCGCGGGCGCGTCGACGACTGTGGTCATCGGGACCCCGCCTCACCGGTGTCGGTGTCGGTGCTGGCATCGCTGTCGGTATCGGTGTCGGCATCGGTACCAGCGCCGGTGCCGACGCTCGCGTCGGGCAGCACGTGGACGACCACGGCGACCCGCTCGGTGCCCTCCGGGGCCGGCCCCTCCGCATCCAGCGCGCGGTAACGCCGCACCACCGCGGACAGATCAGCGGCCAGTTGCCCGGCCTCCTCGGGGGTGAGCTGCAACAGCACGTCGCTGAGGCCGACCGCCTTGCGCCACTCCCGCGGCATCGTCTCGAAGGCGTCGACCGACCGCTGTGCCGCCAGGGCGTGGGCGGTGAGGACGGACCGCAGGAAGCCGACGGCCGTGTCGAGCTCCTCGTCGGCCATGTCGTCACTCGTCCAGACGGTGAACTTGTGGGCCGAACGCCACCACCGCTCCCGGGCGTTTCCGCGCTCGGGATCCTCCTCGACGAAGCCCGCGGCGGCGAGCTGGCGGAGGTGGTAGCTGGTCGCCCCGGAGTTGAGCCCCAGCTGCTCGGCGAGCCTGGTCGCCGTGGAGGGACCGTGCTTGCGCAGCAGCCCGACCAGCTGCATGCGCACGGGGTGGGCCATCGCCCGCATGCCCTTGGCCGTGAGGACGATGTGCGGGTCATCGCTGTGCATCCAGCCGCGTTCATCGGTCATGGCAGGAGCGTAGAACCGCAAAGACATCTTTGCAAAGGGTTTTTTGCGAAGAAGTCTTTGCGGTGAAGGGTGGAGCCCCGAAGAGCTGCCCGCCGGCCGTCCGTCAGTCGTGCGCGACCACCAGCAGCAGCACCACCGTCAATCCGCCGCCCGGTGTGGCCTCCACCGCCAGTCGCCCGCCCGCCGCCAGCACCAGGCTGTGCACGGCGGGCCCGACCGGCCCGTCGGCGCGGGCGCCCGCGAGCAGCCACTCCCGCGCCCCGGGCAGCTCGGACGACCCCCGGTCGGCCACCCGGATCTCCACCCGCCCGCGCGGTCGCGCCGCCCCGCTCAACCCGGCCGCCCGCAGGGCCGTCGCGGCCGGGCCCGGCCCGCCCGCCACCTCGGCGCGGACCAGCACCCGCCCGCCGGGCGGGTTGCGCCGGATCGCGTGGTCGACCAGGCCGGCGAGCGCGGCCTCCAGCCGCCGGGCGTCCCCGACCACCACCGGCAGCCCCGGCGCCAGCCGGGCCGTCACCGCCGCCGCCCGGCCGCCGCCGCGCACCACCCTGCGGACCACTTCGGTCACCTGGACGTGCCGCGCCTGCGGCTCGCAGCCGGCCTGCCGGTCGGTCCACTCGACGCGCTCAAGTTCCGGCCGGGACAGCGCCCGGGGCCCGGCCATCTCGCCCGGTCTGAACGGTCCGGCCTCCTCGCCCGCCACCGCGCCGCCGGGCCCTCCCGTACGGCCGGGGCCACCCGGCCCGCCGAGGGCGCCGAGCGCCCTGGCCCCCGATGCGACATAGCCCCAGAGCTTCCCGCTTGCCATCGCCCTGCCCCTCGTGCATCGCCGGCGGCCGTCATCAGTGCCGCGGCCGACCGGCGCGGGCCGCTTCCCAGGCCCTGCTGTCAGCCTGCACCTCACTCGTTCGGGTGACAATCCGGCTCCGGGACGCGAACCGGGCACCACCCCCGCCGGTCGGCCGATGCCACACCCGCCGACCGGCGGGGCAGGCCCGGCCACCGGCCCGGCCCGGCCCGCCCTGGGCCCGCGACGCAGCTCCACCCCGGGCCCGCGACGCAGCGCCACCCCGGGCCCGCGACGCGGCGCCGCCGGCCCCGGGCCGGGCCTCGCGAACTCCCTTCGCCCGCCCGGAGGGCCGCCGCCCAGGCCGGAGCCCGAGGACCCGCCCTAGACTGGCCCCATGCCCCGGCTCAACGACCAGGTGCGGGAGCTGCTCCAGGAGTACGCCGACCTGATCAACATCACCGGCGGGGACGCCTTCCGGGCGCGGGCCTACGAGAAGGCCGCCCGCGCGGTGGGCGGCCACTCCGAGGACGTCGCCGGCCTGGACGTCAAGGGCCTGCAGCAGATCCCCGGCGTGGGGAAGTCCACCGCCGAGAAGGTCGCCGAGTACCTCGCCACCGGGCGGATCGCCGCCCTGGAGGCCCTGCGCGCCGAAGTCCCGTCCGGGGTCCGGGAGATGACGGCCGTGCCCGGCGTCGGCCCCAAGCGCGCCCTCGCCCTCCACCGCGACCTGGGCATCTCCTCCGTCGACGACCTGGCCGAGGCGGTCCGCTCCGACCGGCTGTCCGGCGTGGCGGGCTTCGGCGAGCGCAGCGGCGAGAAGATCCTGCACGGCATCGAGTTCCTGCGGCGCTCCGGCGGCCGCACGCTGCTCGACGCGGCCACCGAGCTGGCCGAGCAGCTCGTCGCCGCACTGTCCGCCGTACCCGGCTGCACCCGCTGCGCGTACGCGGGGTCGCTGCGCCGGATGCGCGAGACGGTCGGCGACGTCGACGTGCTGGCGACCGCCGCCGACTCCGCCCCGCTGATGGCCGCGCTCACCGGACTCCCGTACGTGGCCGAGGTGATCGCGAGCGGTCCGACCAAGACCTCGGTGCGCACCACCGGGGGCGTGCAGGTGGACCTGCGAGTCGTCCCGGAGGAGGACTGGGGCGCGGCGCTCGTCTACTTCACCGGATCGAAGGCGCACAACATCAGGCTGCGCACGATGGCCGTCCGGGCCGGGCTGAAGCTCTCGGAGTACGGCCTGTTCCGGACCACCGCCGAAGGAGAGGGCCGCGAAGGAGAGGACGGCGAGAAAGAGGACGGCGCCAAGGTGGCGTCCGCGACCGAGGACGAGGTGTACGCGGCGCTCGGCCTGCCGTGGATCGCGCCGCCGCTGCGCGAGGACCGGGGCGAGATCGAGGCCGCCCTGCGCGGTGAACTCCCTGATCTGGTCCAGGAGTCGGACCTGCGCGGCGACCTGCACACGCACACCGACCTGACCGACGGCCTGGCCACCCTGGAAGAGATGATCGACACCGCGGCCGCCCGCGGCTACTCCTACTACGCCGTCACCGACCACGCCCCGGACCTGGTGATGCAGCGGATGACGGACGAGAAGATGCTCGCCCAGCGCGAGCGGCTGCGCCGACTCGCCGACCGCCACCGGAAGCTGCGCCTCCTGCACGGCACCGAGCTGAACATCGGCCCGGACGGCGGGGTGGACTGGCCGCCCGGGTTCCTGGCCGGCTTCGACGTCTGCGTGGCCTCCGTGCACTCGCACTTCACCGCCGACCGGGCCGCCCAGACCCGCCGGCTGATCCGCGCCTGCGAGAATCCGCACGTGCACGTCATCGGCCACCTCACCACCCGGAGGATCGGCCGCCGCGGCCCGATCGACGTCGACCTGGACGCGGTGTTCGCGGCCGCCGCGCGCACCGGCACCGCGATCGAGATCAACAGTTCCCCGCAGCGGCTCGACCTGCGCGACGAGGACGTCCTGCGGGCGAAGCGGCACGGCGTCCGCTTCGCGATCGACAGCGACGCCCACGCCACCGGGCAGCTCGCCTACCCGCGCTTCGGCATCGGTACGGCGCAGCGCGGCTGGCTCACCGCCGAGGACGTGATCAACACCTGGCCCTGGCAGCGGCTGAAACGTTTCCTCCGCAAGGACGCACTGCACTGAGCGAGCCGCCGGGCACCCCGGCGGGCGGCCCCCACGCACGGGGCCGCCCACCGCACGGTCAGCTCGACGCCGCCCCGAGCCCACCCCGACGCAGCCCCGACGCAGCCTCAACGCCGCCCCGACACCGCCCGACGCCGCCCCTGAGGTCACCGCTCCGCGAACGAGGTCACCGCTCCGCGAACGAGGCCCCCGGCGTGGCCAGCACCCGAGCCGCGCTGCGGTGCCCGAGTCCGGCGGCCAGGTGCAGGTCGCCGGTCTCCAGGAAGCCGGCCAGGAATCCTGCCGCGAAGGCGTCCCCCGCGCCGGTGAGGTCGCGCACCTCGCTCACCGGCGGCACGGGCACCGTGAACGGCGCGTCCCCGGGCACGTCGACGGTGGTCGCCTGGGCGCCGGCCTTGGTGACCACGGTGGTGGCCGCCAGCCGGTCCCGCTCCGGCCCCGGCAGCCCGCCCACCAGCAGGCCCAGGTACTCCGCCTCGGACCGGTTGGCGAACACGAAGGTCGGCGCCAACTCGGCCAGCAGGGCGAGGAAGCGCTCCCGCCCGTACTGCTCCAGCATGCCGGTCGAGGAGGCGTCCACCGAGGTGGTGCCGCCCGCCCGCCGGACCCGCGCCAGCGCGTCCACCGCGGAGCGGCCGACCGGGTCGCCGTCGAAGGAGTAGGCGGGCACGTGCAGGTGGGTCAGGTCGGCCAGCCACTCGTCCGGCACCCGGTCCAGCAGCTTGGCCGCGCCGCGGTCGGGCAGCATGGTCCGTTCGCCGGCCTGGTCGATCAGGACCACGATGCTGCCGGTCTGGCCGCGCCGGGCGACCCGCACGTCCACGCCGTGCCCGGTCAGTTCGGCGACGATGCCGTCCCCGACCGGGTCGGCGCCGACGCAGCCGATGAACCGGGTCGGGTACTGACCGGCAACGAAGCTCGCGACGTTCGCCGCGCTGCCGCCGCGTCGCCGGAAGACCTGGGCGCTGGAGTCGGTGCCGTGCCGCAGCGGGCCGTCGACCCAGACGACGATGTCCTCGACGAGGTCGCCGAGCACCCCCAGCACGGGTCAGGCCCCGCTGCGGGCGGCGGCCGCCAGCGCGGTCGCGATCTGGCCGCCGAGCCGGACGTTGCCCCGGTAGACCTCGACGTTGACCTCCAGGCTGCGGCCCTGGGTGTCGCGCTGGATGTGGTCGAGCAGGAACGGCGTGGAGGCGTTGCCGGTGACGCCCTGGCGCTCGGCCTCGGCCCAGGCGCGGGCCAGGATGCCGTCGAGCTCCTCCGGCGGCAGCTGCTTGGCGGGGTCCACCGGGTTGGCGATCAGGACGGCCTGCGGCAGGGCGAGGCGGTCGCGGGCCTCGATGAGCCGCGCGGCCTCCTCGGGCGACTCGACGCTGAAGTTGATCTCGTGGCCGGAGTCGGTGACGTAGAAGCCGGGGTACTTGCGGGTGCGGTAGCCGATGACCGGGATGTTGAAGGTCTCGAAGCGCTCCAGGGTGGCCCGGATGTCGAGGATCGACTTCACGCCCGCGCTGATCACGGTGACCGGCGTGGCGGCCAGGGTGGTCATGTCGGCCGACTCGTCGAAGCTCTCGGAGGCGCCGAAGTGGACGCCGCCGAGGCCGCCGGTGGAGAACACCCGGATGCCCGCCCGGTGGGCGAGGAAGGCGGTGGCGGCGACGGTGGTGCCGCCGTGGCGGCCGAGCGCGGCGACCACCGGCAGGTCGCGCAGGCTCACCTTGTCCAGGCCGTCCGTCGCGGACAGTTCGGTGATCTGCTCGGCGCTCAGACCGACCGTGGGCACGCCCGCGTGCACGCCGATGGTCGCCGGGACGACGCCCGCCTCGCGCAGCTGCCGCTCGGCCTCCAGCGCGACGGCCAGGTTGCGGGGGCGCGGCAGGCCGTGGGTGAAGATGGTCGACTCCAGCGCGACCACGGGCCGGCCGTCGGCCACGGCCTGCGCGACCTTCTCGGAGACGTGGATGGCCCGCGCGGAACGGGTGGCCGGCGCGGAGCCGGCGGCTTCGGGGGTGCTGGGGGGCAGTCCGGTCATGGTCGGATCTCTCTGTGAGATGCCACTGCGGTGGGGCAACGTGTCGCTCAGCGTATGGACGGTTCGCATCGGAATCCAGAATGAGTCCTGGGGCTTTCCATAGGCTCTGGCCTATGAGTTGGCTTAGGCTTGGGCCATGGGCTTCACCTTGCGTCAACTTGAGGTCTTCCTCACCGTCGCCGAGACACTGCACTTCGGACGGGCCGCCGAACGGCTGCACATCTCCCAGCCGACGGTCAGCCAGGAGGTCGCCCGGCTGGAGCGGACCGTCGGTGTCGAGCTCTTCGACCGCAGCCGCCGCTCGGTGGCGCTGACCGAGGCCGGCGAGGTGATGGCCGCCGAGAGCGCCCGGCTGCTCGGGCAGGCCCAGACGCTGCTGGCCCGGGTGCGGCTGCACGAGGAGTCCCGGCTGGGGACGGCCCGGATCGTGGCCTCCCCCAGCGTGGTGAACCGGCTGCTGCCCGCCGTGGTCAGCCGCGCCGAACAGGAGCTGCCCGCGCTCACCACCGCCGAGGTCGCCGTCGACACCGGCCAGGTCTCCACCGCACTGGCCGCCGAACTCGCCGACATCGGCCTCGGCCGCTTCCTCGACGAGGTGGCCGGCTACCGGCTGGAGCGGATCGCCGACGAGCCGGTACGGGTCGCCCTCGGCCGGGACCACCCGCTGGCCGGCCGGACGAGCGTACGCCTCGGCGAACTGCGCGACCTGCCGCTGCTGCTGTGGCCGCGCGAGCAGCACCCGCGCTACTACGACCACGTGCTCGGCCTGTGCGCGGACCACGGCGTCGACCCGCCGGTGCTGGTCAGCCCGCCGCGGATCGTCGGCTCCCGGCTCTACCTGCTCGCCCGCAACCGCGCGTTCTCGCTGGTGCCCGGCTCGATGACCGGCCACCTCACCGAGGACGTGGCCACCGTCCGGCTGGACGGCCGGGCCACCCTGCCGCTGGAGATGCAGTGGCGGCTGGACGACCGCCGACCCCGGCTGGCCACCCTGCGCGACCTGATCCGGCAGGAGGCGGCGGCCCTGGAGGTCGACTAGGCCCTTGCCGGGCCGATCTTGCCGGGCCCGGATCGGCCGGACCGGACCCGGCCACTCGCGACGGGTCACGCCAGGCACCCGAAGCGTCCCCCTCCCCGGCGAATCCTTGACGCTGGCATGCCACCGCCGAAAGGATGCCCGGACCGCCCACCCGGCCCGCGGCAGCGCCCGCCGGCCGCCCGACCCCTGGGGACCAGCCTTGGCCGTCCGCCCGCTGCTTCGCCGCGCCGCCCGCCTCCTCGGCGCCGCCGCCCTGACCCTCGCCGGCACCCTCACCGCCGCCGCCCCCGCCCACGCCGACTTCGGCACCGACTACCACGACCCGGTCACCGCCACCCGGCCGCTCACCCGCCCCGACACCCGCTCCTGCACCGTCGAGGTGATGCACGACCAGCAGTTCCGCAACGGCTACGGCAACCCGCCCGACACCCCGTACACCACCACCCTCACCCCGCCCGCCGACTGCGCCGGGCCCTGGTCGGCGGTGGTCCTGGACCTCCACGGGCAGGTCGCCGGGCGGCAGTTCGACCGCATCTTCAGCGCCCGCGTCGGCGGCGTCCAGGTGCTGCTCTCCTCCACCCCCGAGCCGTCCAAGGACGGCATCGAATGGAAGCTGGAGCGCGATCTCACCCGCTACGCCCCGCTGTTCGCCGCCGGACCGCAGCCGTTCTCCCTCGACCTCGCCAACGTCACCGACGCCACCTACACCGGCGTCTTCACCATCAGCGCCAGTGTCACCTTCTACACCGCGAACGACCGCCGGCCCGCCGCCCACGCCGCCGACCGCCTGCTCACCACCGGGCCGTTCGCGCTCACCCAGGCCGCCCCCGCCGCCACCCGCGAGCTCACCTTCCCGCAGAACCTCGAACGTCTCACCGCCGAGGTCTACACCCGGGGCGGCGGCGCCTGCGAGGAGTTCGCCTACGCCTCCGCGCCCGACGCCTTCGTCAGCGCCAACCCCGGCCTCGGCTCCTGCGGCAAGGGCCCGTTCCGCGAACTGCGGCTCACCGTCGACGGGCGGACGGCCGGCGCGGTCTGGCCCTACCCCGTCATCTACACCGGCGGGTGGGACCCACTGCTCTGGCGGCCCGTCCCCGGCGTCTTCGCCTTCGACCTGCCCGCCTACCGGCTCGACCTCACCCCCTACGTCGGACTGCTGCTCGACGGCCGCCCGCACACCGTCGGCATCGCGGTGAACGCCAGCGAGGCGCAGAACAACGACACCTGGACCGGCCAGATCAACCTCTTCGCCGACGTCGACCACGGCGCCGCCCGCACCACCGGGCAGCTCACCGACCACCGGGTCTCCCCCGAAGCCGCCGTCGACACCCGGCTCACCGACCACGGCGGCGGCAGCGGCGACTGGACCGTCACCGCCGGCCGGCACGACCTCGCCCGCGGCTGGGTCCAGACCTCGCACGGCCGGATCACCACCGAGGTCCGCGACGACCTCGCCTTCCGCTCCGCCCAGCAGCTGCGCGACAGCGGCAACGACGTGACCCTGCACAACCGCACCGACCTCACCCGCACCACCGCCACCTGGGGCGGCGGCCCGCACCGCACCACCACCGTGCGCGAGGGCGAACCGCTGGACGTCACCTACCGCGTCACCCACGACGCCGCCGGCAACACCGACCAGCAGACCGCCATGGACCTCGGCTACCACCGCGAGAGCACCGCGGCCACCGGCGGCCACGTCACCGAACGCTCCACCGTCGACCACACCCTGCGCCCCACCGCCCGCCGCCACGACGGCGACTCCACCGTCCGCACCGGCACCAGCACCGAGGACTACCGCAGCACCGGGCCCGACGGGCCGTACCACCGCACGCTCTCCTTCGTCGACGGCTGGCCGAAGCCGTAACACCGCCCGAAATCTCCCGACTTGCGAAATCCATCCGATTTCGGGCGGTTGACCCCTGGTGCACACGGCGTGGGAAGCGCATGATGGGAAGTGGACCTGCGAGGCAGCTGAAGGAGTTCGACCGCAGGAGGCAGTGGTGACAGATCGAGACGGATCAGGGTCTGCCACTGGTACTACCTCGGTCGACGATCGAACTGCCGGCCGGAGGACACGATGTCCGGAGGCCACCCCCGCCTCGTAGGTTCCCCGCGTCCACGGAGCGCCCCCTCGGCTCCGTGGACGCGTCCGTCGCGGCAGGGGCCCTTCGCGGCGGCGCCCGTCACTACGGTGCCCGTGACTGCGAGACCCGTCACTGCGGCACCGGGTAGCCCATCTCCCAGGCGTGGACGGCGATGCCGACCCGGTTCGCCACCCCGAGCTTGCGCTGGACGCTCGCGACGTGCGTCTTCACCGTGCCCGGCGAGATGAACAGTTCGGCGGCGATGTCCGCGTTCGTCCGGCCCGCCGCCACGTGACCGGCGATCTCCACCTCCCGCTCGGTCAACGGCACCACCGGCGCCGAGCGGGGCTCCGGACGGCGCGGCGCCGTCACCTGCCGCAGCAGCCGGACCGTGACCGACGGACTGATCAGGCTCTCCCCGTCCGCCGCCGCCCGCACCGCCTCGACGAGCAGCGCCGGCCCCGAGCGCTTCAGCAGGAACCCGGACGCACCGTGCCGCAGCGCCGGGTACACGTACTCGTCCAGGTCGAAGGTGGTCAGCACCACCACCCGCACCGGCTCCGCCACCCCCGGCCCGGCCAACCGCCGGGTCAGCTCCAGTCCGTCCATCCGCGGCATCCGGATGTCCACCAGCGCGACGTCCGGGCGCAGTTCGGCCGCCAGTTCCAGCGCGGCCAGCCCGTCGGCGGCCTCCCCCACCACCTCGATGTCCGGCTGCGCCGCCAGGATCCGCCGGACGCCGCGCCGGACGCCCTCCTGGTCGTCCGCGATCAGCGTACGGATGATCCGCGGGCACTCACCGTTCGCACTCGTCACACCGTTCGTACTCGTCACGGCAGGCAGTCTGCCACGCCCGTCCGGACCGCCGACCCCGCCCGCCGCCAATGCGGCCCGGTGGGTGGGAAGTTCACGTCACGAGCCCGGCGGGCGGGAAGTTCACGTCGCGGGCCCGACGGACGGGAGGTTCACGTCACGAGCCCGGCGGGAGGGAAGTTCACGTCGCGGGCCCGGCGCGGTTCACCAACGCCCGGTGAGGCTGGCGGCCATGAACGCTTCCAGTGGACATCCCCCCGTCAGCCGCCGCGGGATCCTGGCCGGTGCCACCGGTCTCGGTCTCGGCGGCGCCGTCTCCCTCTCCGGCATCGCGGCCACGCCCGCCGCCGCCTCCCCGCTGCTGCTGGAGCGGCCGGACCGCTCCGGCGCCCCGCGCGTCGCCGGGCTGCACCTCCAGTTCGGCTCGGACGCCTCGCGCGAGGTCGTGGTCTCCTGGCACACCACCGCCTCGGTCGGCAACCCCCGTGTCCGGTACGGCACTTCGAACGGCGGCTTGGGCCGCAGCGTGCAGGCCGACACCAGCACCTACCGGGACGCCAAGTCCGGCACCGAGGTCCAGATCCACCACGCCCGGCTGAGCGGCCTGCACCCCGACACGGACTACGTGTACGCCGCCGTCCACGACGGCGCCACCCCGGAGCTCGGCACCGTCCGCACCGCCCCGCGCGGCCGGGCCGCTTTCACCTTCACCAGCTTCGGCGACCAGGGCACCCCCACCCTCGGCAAGAAGACCGCGAACGGCTACGCCAACGACAACCTGGGCAGCCCCGCCGCCGGCGACACCACCGCCGGAGTCGAGCGGATCGCCCCGCTGTTCCACCTCGTCAACGGGGACCTCTGCTACGCCAACCTCGCCACCGACCGGGTCCGCACCTGGTCCGACTGGTTCGAGAACAACAGCCGCTCCGCCCGCCACCGCCCCTGGATGCCCGCCGCCGGCAACCACGAGAACGAGCGCGGCAACGGCCCGACCGGCTACGGCGCCTACCAGGCCTACTTCGACCTCCCCCCGTCCGGCTCCGACGACGAACTGCACGGCCTCTGGTACGCGTTCACCGCCGGCGCGGTCCGCGTCATCAGCCTCAACAACGACGACGTCGCCTACCAGGACGCCGGCGACTCCTACGTCCACGGCTACTCCGGGGGCGCCCAACAGCGCTGGCTGGAACGGGAGTTGGCCGCCGCCAACGCGAACCCCGAGATCGACTGGATCGTGGTCTGCATGCACCAGGTCGTCATCTCCACCGCCGACAAGTTCAACGGCGCCGACCTCGGCATCCGCGAGACCTGGGTGCCGCTGTTCGACAAGTACGGCGTCGACCTGGTGGTCTGCGGCCACGAGCACCACTACGAGCGCTCGCACCCGATCCGCGGCCAGCAGCAGACCGACACCCGCACCCCCATCCCGGTCGCCACCGACACCCGGACCATCGACACCACCCGGGGCACCGTCCACATGGTGATCGGCGGCGGCGGCACCTCCGCCCCCTCCAACGGCCTCTTCTTCGAGCCCGCCAAGGCCCGCGTCATCACCGGCGTCGGCGCCGTCGACCCGGCCACCGGCAAGCGGCCCCCGCAGTACGTGATCGAGGACGCCCCCTGGTCGGCCTTCCGCGACGCCGACAACCCGTACGGCTTCGCCGCCTTCGAGGTCGACCCGGGCGAGCGCGGCGGCCGGACCACCATCGATGTCACCTACTACTCCGTCAGCGGCCCGTACGGAGACCTCGTCCCCGTCGACCGCTTCACGCTCACCCGCCCGCGCGGCGCCCGCGGCGGCGGCCGGGGACGCTGACCCCGGTCGCGCCCGTCAGGGTGGCGCGCTCACCGGCCGCCACCCCGACGGGCGCGGTACCGTTCCTCCGCGCGCCCGAACGCACCGATCACACCGAACGTCTGAACGCCTGAACGCCCTGGAGGCCCGCCCGATGCCCGTCGACCGCCCCGCCGACGGCACCGGGAACGCCGGCCGCCCCGACTACGGCCGACTCGCCGCCGTCGGCCCGTACTTCGCGCTCGACACCCCCGCCACCCCCGGCGCGGGGCCGCCCCCGGGCTTCCGGCCGCTGCCCGAGCTGTACGGCACCGGGCCGGACGCGCCGCTGGCCCGGCGGATCCGGGTGGTGGCGCAGCGGCTCGGCACCGCCGAGCCCCGGGTCGCCGCGTCGATCCTGCACCTCGGACTGGCCGCCCGCTTCTGGTCGGTGGGCCTCGGGGCGGCCGTCCTGCTGGGTACGGTCCCGACGCTGGAGCACGCCTGGGTGCGGATCCCGGATCAGGGGCCGCTCGACCTCTGGACGCCGCCGGAGCCCCCGCTCCCCGCTCCGCTGCCGCTCGCCGACCAGCTGTACGAGGCCGTCCTGGTGGGCCAGTTGGAGCCGCTGGCGGCGGCGGTGCGGTCCGCCGTCCCGCTCTCCGCCCGGCTGCTGACGGGCAACGCCGCCTCCGCCCTGGCCGGTACGCTGCGGGTCCTGGACGCCCACGCGCCGGGCCCCGCACGGGCGTTGGTCGCGGAGCTGCTCGCGCGCCCGCCGCTGGCCGGCACCGGGACGCTGCGGACCGGCCCGCACGGTGCCGCCTTCCGGCGGACGAGCTGCTGCCTGTACTACCGGGTGGGGCCGGGCGCCGGGGTCTGCGGCGACTGCTGCTTCACCCGGCCGCCCGCGCCAAAACAGGGCTGATACATCCAGGAGTGCAGGTCATATCCGGGCCTCCGGTCAGCCGTCGTCCGTCAGCCGTGTCCGTCAGCCATCAGCCGTCGCCCGCCAGCTGGAGGTGCCCCCGCACCAGGTGGTGCACGCAGGCGACGGTGTGCACCTCGGCGGCGGCCCGGGCCCCGGCCGCGTCGCCGGCCAGGACGGCGACCAGGATCTCCCGGTGCTGCTCGGCGAACCGCTCCTGGTCGGGGCCGTGCGGTGCGGGCAGCCAGAGCAGCGGCCCGAGTTCGGCCTGGAGCCGTACGGCGAGCCGGGTGAGGCGCACGGACCGGGCGGCGACGGCGAGTTCGATGTGGAAGCGGGCGTCGGCGCGGCGCTGTTCGGCGGGCCCGGCGGCGTCGCGCAGGTCGTGCACCAGCCGGGTGAGCCGGGGTGCGAGGTCGGCGGGGGCGCGTTCGGCGGCGAGCCGGGCGGCGGTCCCGGAGACGGCCAGTTCCTCGTCGCCGAGGTCGCGCAGGTCGACGGTGGCGAGGTCGCGCAGCCGGGCGAGTTGGAGGCGTTCGGAGCCCTCGCCGGGGGTGCGGACGAAGCTGCCGCCGTTGCGGCCGCGCCGGGTCTCGATCAGGTCGGCCTCGCGGAGCAGGGCGAGCGCCTCGCGGACGGTGCCGTTGGCGACGCCGAGCCGGTCGGCGAGGTCGTTCTCGCTGGGCAGTTGGTCCCCGTCGGCGACCAGGCCGAGGGCGATCGCCTCGGTGATCCGGCGGGCCACGGCATCGGCGCGGCCGAGGTCGGTCAATGGCGCGAGGACGGCGCTGAGCAGCGGGGTCGTGCTCCCGATCGTCGCCACGCCGGCCCCCTCCTCGATCACCGTCGGACTGGGTGCTCCCGGCAGGGTACCTCCCGGTCGGGCACGCACCCTTGCCGCTAGAAACCCGATCTCGTATGTTTTCCCGCGATCCCGGTCCGAGCACCACCCCCGGGAAGCCCTCACGCGTCACGCCACGTTCCCAGGAGCAGGAGCAGGTCATGACCGATGCCAGCGCACGTGCCACCTCCCCGACCGGCCCCCTCCCCCCTCAGGGCCCCGACATCGATGCCGATGCCGATGCCGCTCGGCTGGCCGCTCTCGGCTACACCTCCGAGTTCAAACGCGACATGAGCCTCTGGGCGAACTTCTCCCTCGGCTTCACCTACCTCTCCCCGGTCGTCGGCGTGTACACACTCTTCGCCTCCTCCCTCGCGACCGCCGGCCCGCCGATGGTGTGGAGCTTCCTGATCGCCGGGGTCGGCCAGTTGCTGGTGGCGCTGGTGTTCAGCGAGGTGGTCGCCCAGTTCCCGGTGGCGGGCGGGGTGTACCCGTGGGCGCGCCGGCTCTGGGGCCGCACCTGGGGCTGGCTGACCGGCTGGGTGTACCTGCTGGCGCTGATGTCCACCATCGCGGCGGTCTCCTACGGCGCCGGCCCGTACGTGGCCGCGCTGCTGGGCGTCGAACCGAGCACCGCGACGACCGTCTGGTGCGCGCTCGGCCTGCTGCTGCTCGCCACCGTGATCAACCTGGGCGGCACCAAGGTGCTGTCGGCGGCGGCCGTGTTCGGCTTCGCCGCCGAGCTGCTGGGCGCCCTGGCGGTCGGCGCCTGGCTGCTGCTGACCCACCGCTACCACGGCCTCGGCGTGGTCTTCGACCGCTTCGGCGCGGGCGACGGCGGCTCGTACACCGACGCCTTCCTGGCCGCCGGACTGATCGCGGTCTTCCTCTTCTTCGGCTTCGAGGCGTGCGGCGACGTCGCCGAGGAGGTGCCGAACCCCGGTCGACAGATCCCCAAGTCGATGCGGCGCACCCTCTACGTCGGCGGCGCGGCGGCGATCGGCGTCAGCCTGGCGCTGGTGATGTCCATCCAGGACATCGGCGCGGTGGTCTCCGGCGACGACAAGGACCCGGTGGCCTCGGTGCTGCACGACGCGTTCGGCGCCACCGGCGCCCGGGTGGTGATCGGCGTGGTACTGATCTCCTTCCTGTCCTGCGTACTGAGCCTCCAGGCGGCGGCGAGCCGGCTCGCGTACTCCTTCGCCCGGGACCGGATGATCGTGGGCAGCCGGCTGCTCGCCACCGTCTCGGACCGCCTGCGGGTGCCGCCGTACGCACTGCTGCTCGCGGCGGCAGTGCCGGGCGTGATCATCGTCGGCGCCTCGGCGCTCTCCGAGGGCGCCCTGACGAAGATCATCTCCTTCTCCAGCATCGGCATCTACCTGGCCTTCCAGATGGTGGTGCTGGCCGCCCTGCGCGCCCGGCTGCGCGGCTGGCGCCCGAGCGGGGACTTCCGGCTCGGCCGCTGGGGCCTGGCGGTGAACATCGGCGCGCTGGTGTACGGGCTCGCCGCGATCGTCAACATCTGCTGGGGCCGCACCCCGGACGCCGCCTGGTACGACGACTACCTCGTGCTGCTCTCGGCCGTGGCGGTGCTCGCGGCCGGCGGGCTCTACCTGCTGCTGGCCCGCCCGCACCTGCGCAGTGACGCCCCGTCCGGCGACGCGACGGCCCCCGCCGGGGACGCCTGATGGCCCTCACCCCTGGAGGAATCCCCGTCGCCGCCTCCGGCCGCGCCCCGGACGACGGGCACCCCGAAGGCGCGCCATGAGCCAGGAGTCATGAACCCGGAGTCACGGAACCGGAGTTACGAAACCGGAGCCGCGAAACCGGCCCGCGTCCGGCTTGTCCAGAGCCGGGCGCGGGCCGTCGGTCCCCACCCGGTGCCGATGCCCTCAGCGCCGGATGGAGTGCTCACGTGCGGTGCGGTCAGACCGCGACCGCCTCCGCCATCTCCTCCTCGGCCTCCACCGGGCTCTCCACCGCCCGGCGCCCGCGCTCCTCGTGGAGCGCGGCGGCCACCAGCGCGGCCCCGCCCAGCAGCAGCCAGACCACCAGGGTCACGACGTGCCCGCCGAGGCCCGCGCCGCCGTCGAAGTACAGGATGCTGCGCGCGCCCTCCAGGAAGCCGGCGCCGGTCCAGAAGCCGTGCAGCGCGCCGAAGAAGCCGTTCTGCAGCTCGGGCCGGAAGACGCCGCCGGAGCTGGTGAAGTTCAGCATCACGAACAGCACCATCAGGGCCAGGGTGGTCCACTTCTTCAGGAAGCTGTGCAGGCCGATGCCGATCAGGACGATGCCCGCCGAGTAGAGCCAGCCGAGCGCCCACACCGCGGCCAGGTCGTGGTCGACCACATGGAAGACCGGTCCGGCAGTGACGATCCCGATCACGCTCACCACCAGCGACACCGCCACGCCGACCAGCGCCCGGATCCGCATGCTCAGCCCGGCGCCGGCCGCGCCGATCACGGCGACGCTGGCGTAGGAGCCGATGCTCAGCGCGACCAGCAGGAAGAACAGGCCCTGGCCGGTCGGGTCGCCCTCGGCCGGGGTGGTGAGGTCGGTGACGTGCAGCGGCACGCCCTGCCGGTCGGTGACGTTGCTGAACACCGCCGTGGCGGCCACCGCCGAGGTGTCCGAGTTCCCCTTGGCGACGAGCAGTTCGGGGCTCCTGGCGTCCGGGAGGAAGGCCCCCACCAGGTCGCGGTCGCGCAGCTGCTGCTCGGCGGTCGCCCGGTCGGGCAGGGTGCGGACGTCGACCGCCGCCCCGGCCTTTGCCTGGATCGCCTGTGCCAGGCCCTGCGCCTGCGGGGTGGTGCCGACCACGGCGACCTTCAGGTGGTGCGGCTCGGGCTGGTGGAAGGCGCCCTGGTAGGCGAGCGCCATGCCGAGGCACATCAGCAGCGGGGTGATCAGGTGGACGGCGAGGTGCTTGAGCGAGTGCCCCAGGGCGGGCGCTGCGACGGGGGTCTGGGGTGTGCTCATGGCGTTCGTACCGTCCTCCGGTGGCGTCGAGTGGAGATGAGTGGCAAATGCAACCATCAAGGGTGCCACGTGCACCCATATCAGGTGGTAAATGCAACCATCTATGGATGTAGCTTACAACTATCCGACGCCGATCGAAAGCCGCCCGCCCCAGCGCGGGCCACGGCCGAACGCTCAGGACAGCTCGAACACGCCGTACGAGAAGCCGTCCGCCCGCAGCTCCCCGTCCGCCACCCGCACGCCCCGCACCTCCAGCGGGCGCGCCCCGCCGTGCTCCAGCCGCACCACCCCCGGCTCCCGGCGCGGGTTCACCGCCACCAGGTACCGTACGGCCCGGGTGTACACCAGCGGGTACCCGGCGTGCCGGACCTCCACCCCGCCGGAGGCGCCCAGCCCCGGATGTGCCCGGCGCAGCGCGATCAGCCGCCGGACGGTGTGCAGCAGCGAGGTCGGATCGACCCGCTGCGACAGCACGTCCGGGCGCCCCGGGTCCGGGTCGACGGGCAGGTAGAGGCGCTCGGGCGGCGCGCTGGAGAAGCCCGCCGCCGGCCCGGGCTCCCACTGCATCGGGGTCCGCGAGCCGGCCCGGTTGTACCGCGGGCCGAGCACGCTGCCCTCGACGTCGGGCAGTCCGGGCAGGTAGCGCATGCCGATCTCGTCGCCGTAGTAGACGGCCGGCAGGGTGGGCCAGGTGAACAGGAACGCGAAGGCGGCAGCCAGTTGCTCGTCGGTGCGCGGGCCGGTGGCCAGCCGGGAGAAGTCGTGGTTGGCGGTGGGCAGGGCGATGTGGCCGACGCCCTCGGTCGCTTCGGCGGCGGCGCGCCAGGCGTCCAGGAACACCTGCGGGGTGCCTCGCCCCTCGGCCTCGAAGTAGCACGGGCCCTGCTGCCAGAACTCCTCGACCGTGCCGGCGCCGTTGTTCCACAGCGAGCGCAACGCCAGGCCGTGGTCGGCGCCGCCGAACTGCAGGAAGAAGTCCGCGTGGAAGCCCGCCGCGACGGCGGCCGCCGGATCGCCCCACTCGGCGAACAGCGCGGCCTGCGGGTGGGCGCGGTCCAGCCAGGCCCGCAGCCCGGTCCACAGCTTGGCGGTCTCCACCAGGCCCGGGTCGTCCTTGACCAGCGAGGACGCCATGTCGACCCGGAAGCCGGCCAGGCCGAGGCCGAGCCAGTGCGCCATGACGTCGCGCAGGGCCGCCCGGTTGGCGCGCGGACCCTCGGCGTCCACCGGCTGGCGCCAGGGCTCCACGGAACTGGGGCGCGCGTAGCCGAAGTTGAGCGCGGGCTGGCAGTCGAAGAAGTTCGGCCGGTACCAGCCGGGGCGGCTGCCGGGCGAGGCGACGAAGCCGTCCACCCGCTGGTCGGACCAGATGTACCGGTGGTCGGCCGGGTCCTCGGCGGCGGCCAGGAACCAGGGGTGGCGGTCGGAGGTGTGGCCGGCGACCAGGTCGAGCAGGATCCGGATGCCCTTGCGGCGGGCGGCCTCGACCAGCACGACCAGGTCCTCGGTGCCGCCGTAGCGCGGGGCCGGGGCGAGGTAGTCGACGACGTCGTAGCCGGCGTCGCGGAACGGGGAGGCGAAGCAGGGGTTGAGCCAGACGGTGTCGACGCCGAGCCAGGCGAGGTGGTCGAGGTGCGCGGCGATGCCGGCGAAGTCGCCGATGCCGTCGCCGTCGGAGTCCGCGAAGCTCTGCGGGTAGATCTGGTACAGGACGGCGTCGGCCAGCCAGTCGGGGCCGTGGCGGGGCGAGGTCATGGGGCGGGTCCTCCTGCCGGATCCGGGGGCCGGGGCCAGGGCTGGAGCCTGGGCCAAGGCTGAGGTTGGGGCTGAGGCTGGGGCTGGGGAGCACGATTCTCGCCCATCCCCGGCCGCGCCGACAGCCCGCCGACAACCCGCCGACGGCCGTCCCGACAACTCGCCGACCGACCGCCCCGGCACCCCGCCACCCCGCCGGCCCCTCAGGCCCTGGCCACCGCGCACGCCGCGGTGAACGCCCGGGCCCGCCGGGTGATCTCCGCCCAGTCCCCCGCCGCGACCGCGTCCGGCGGCACCACGTCCGTGCCCGCGCAGACCGCGAGCGCGCCGTGCGCCAGGAAGTCGGCGGCGTTGCCCGCGTTCACCCCGCCGGAGGCCACCAGCGGGACGTCCGGGTACGGGCCGCGCAGGTCCTTGAAGTAGCCGGGGCCGAACGCCCGGGCCGGGAAGATCTTCACGGCGGCGGCCCCGAGGTCCACCGCCCGGGCCACCTCGGTCGGAGTGAGCGCCCCGAGCACCACCGGCACCCCGGCGGCCCGGGCGGCCTGCGCCACCTCGGGCCGGCATCCGGGGGTGACCAGGAAGGACGCCCCGCTCGCGACCCCGCGCTCGGCCTGCTCGGCGGTCAGCACGGTGCCCACGCCGACCCGCCAGCCCGCGTCCGCGGCACGCCGCAGGTGCGTCGTCACCTCCGGTGTGGTGTAGGTGAATTCGGTCCAGTTGATGCCGCCGTCGGCGAGCGCGGCGCACAGCGCGGCCGCGTCCGGGATCCGGGGCGCGCGGACCACGGCGATCACCGGGTCGTCCCGCAGGTCGGCGAGGGGGTTCACGGAGGGAGGATTCACGGAGGGGGGATTCACAGAGATCTGGTTCCTCGGTCGGTGCGGCGCAGGGCGCGCCCGGGCCGGGCGCCCGTGGTGCGGCCCTGCCGGACGACGGCGGTGCCGTTGACGTACACGTGCTGGACGCCCTCGGCGGGCAGCCGGGGGTGCTCGAAGGTGGCGGCGTCCCGGACCTTCTCGGGGTCGAGGAGCACCAGGTCGGCGTGGTGGCCGGGGGCGATCAGGCCGCGCCGGTGCAGCCCGAGCCGGGCGGCGGGCCGGCCGGTCATCCGGGCGATGGCCTCCTCCAGCGTCAGCACGCCCAACTCCCGGCTGTAGTGGCCGAGGTAGCGGGGGAAGGTGCCCCAGGCGCGCGGGTGCGGCCGGGCACCGACCAGCAGCCCGTCGCTGCCGACGGTGTGCGCCGGGTGGCGCATGATCGCCCGGACGTTCTCCTCGTGCCCGACGTGCTGGAGGATCGTGGTGGCCAGTTCGTCGCGGCGCAGCAGGTCGAGGAAGACCTCCGTCCCGCTGCGGCCCTGCTCGGCGGCGAGTTCGGCGACGGTCCGGCCGACCGTCCGCGCCAGCTCGGCCGTCCGGACGCCGGAGATCTGGATCGTCGCCCAGTCGGTGACGACGCCGTGGCAGCCGTCGCTGCCCTTCTCCTCCACCTCGTACCGGATCCGCTCGCGGGCGGCCGGGTCGGCGAGCCGGGTGAGGGTCGCTTCCGGGCCGCCCTCGGTGGCCCAACTGGGCAGCAGGGCGGCCAGGGTGGTGGAGCCGGGCAGGTAGGGGTAGCTGTCCAGGGTGAGGTCGACGCCGTCGGCGAGTGCCTGGTCGACCAGTTCCAGCAGTTCGCCGGCCCGGCCCCGGTTGACGCCGAAGTTCATCGTGGCGTGGGTCAGGTGCAGCGCGCAGCCGGTCCGCCGGGCGATCTCCACCATTTCCGCGTAGCCATCCAACGCGCCTGCGCCGTACGAGCGTTGGTGCGGGGCGTGGAAGCCGCCGTAGGCCGCGACCACGGTGCACAGCTCGACCAGTTCGGCGGTGTCCGCGTACATCCCGGGGGTGTAGCTGAGGCCGCTGGACATGCCGACCGCGCCGTCCAGCAGGCCCTGCGCCAACTCCTGGCGCATCCGGTCGAGTTCGGCCGCGGTGGGCGGCCGGTTGGCCCAGCCCATGGCGAGCATCCGCAGCGAGCCGTGCGGGACGAGGTAGCAGGCGTTGACGGCGACGCCGGTGCGGTCGATCCGGTCCAGGTAGCCGGCGACGCCGCGCCAGTCCCAGTCGAAGGCCTCCGGATCGCCGTTCCAGCCGGCCAGTTGGCGGCGCAGCGCGGGCAGGGTGGTGTCGTCCACCGGGGCGTAGGACAGGCCGTCCTGGCCGAGGACCTCGCAGGTGACGCCCTGGGTGACCTTGGCCGGGTGCTCGGGTTCGAGCAGCAGGGCGAGGTCGGAGTGGGCGTGCATGTCGATGAAGCCGGGGGCGAGGACCAGCCCGTCGGCGTCCACCACCGTCGGCGCGTCGAGGCCGGGGCCGATCCCGGCGATCAGCCCGTCGGTGATCCGCACGTCCGCCCGGTAGCGGTCCGCGCCGGTGCCGTCGACGACGGTGGCGCCCCGGAAGACGGTGTCGGGCGCTCTGCCGCCCGCCATCAGAAGAACGTCCTGACCAGCCCGGTGACCTTCGGCTCGGCCGCGTCGGCGGAGTCGAGCACCGGGATCGCGGTCCACTTGTCGAAGGCTGTGCACGGGTGGGAGACGCCGAGTCGCAGCACCGCTCCGATCGGGGCGAGGTCGCCCGCGTCGCGCAGGAAGGCGTGCTGGTCGTTGAGTGCGGTGATCCGGGCCGCAGTGCCGGTCAACTCGGCGCCGCCGCGCACGTGTTGCGGCTCGGGCAGGCCCTCGTCGAAGGGCAGGTCGCGCTTGCCGGCGTCCAGCAGGGCCAGTTGCGGCTCGGGCCGGGACACCACCCGGGCCCAGCCGTGCAGCGCGCTGCGGAACGGCGTGGCGCCGGCGCCCCGGACCAGCGGCGAGATGCCCCGGTAGAAGCCGTCGTCGTGGGCGATGTACGCGCCCGAGCGCAGGACCACGAGGGCTTCCGGCAGGCTTGCGAGTTCCTCGACGACCAGGTCGAAGTAGGCGCTGCCGCCGGCCGTCACGATCGGCCGGGCGTCGTCCGGGTAGGCGCGGGCGAGCCGGCCGTGCAGGTCGGCGAGCGCCTTGAGGTAGCCGCGGACGGTGGCCAGCCCGTCGGCGGTGGCGTCGTGGGCGAGCGCGCCCTCGTAGCCGCCGACGCCCGCGAGGCGCAAGGTGGGGGCGCGCAGCACGGCGGCGGCGATCTCGACGGCCGCGTCGACGCCGCGGGCGCCGGTGCGCCCGCCGGGGCCGCCGAGTTCGACCAGGACCTCGACGGGCCGCTGGGCCCCGGCGGCGCGCAGCGCCTCGTCCATCAGCCGGACGCTCTCGGTGGAGTCCACCCAGGAGACGAAGGCGAACGCCGGGTCGGCGGCCAGTTCGGCGGCGAGCCAGGCCAGTCCGGCCGGGTCGAGCAGGGTGTTGGCGAGCAGGATCCGCTCGACTCCGAAGGCCCGGGCGACGCGCACTTGCGGCAGGTTGGCGAGGGTGATGCCGTGGCTGCCGGCGGCGAGCTGCGCCTGCCAGAGGGCGGGCGCCATGGTGGTCTTGCCGTGCGGCACGAGCGCGACCCCGGCCTTGGCGCACCAGTCGGCCATGGTGCGCAGGTTGTGGTCGAGCGCGGCGCCGTCCAGGGTGAGCAGCGGGGTGCCGAGCCCGGTGAGGGTGGGCCCGGTGGCCAGCCAGTCGCGGACGGAGTGCCCCCAGGCCTCCGGCGGGGCGGCCTTGAACCGCCAGTCGAGCGTCTCGTCGGCGAGGGCCGCCACCGCGCCGTCGTCGATGCCCGGCCCGGTGCCGATGCTTGCGAAGGTCTGCTCCACCGTCTTCCTCCATCTGCCGTGTTGCAACATGTGCAATGAGGGTTGCACATGTTGGCATGACGGTTCTAGCATCGGCGCCGGATCACGGTCAACGGAACGGCCGCCGCAGACGGAGGAGCCCAGCAGATGCCGCGACAGGACACCCCGGGCCCGGCCCGCCCCGGTCCTTCCCCGACGGCCGTGTGCGTGGGCGAGTCCATGGCGGTGCTGCTGCCGGACCGGCCGGGCCCGCTGGAGGCCGTGGAGAACTTCCGGCTGTCGGTCGGCGGCGCGGAGTCCAACGTGGCCGGCGCACTGGCCGCGCTCGGCGTGCCGACCGCCTGGATCAGCCGGGTCGGCGACGACGGCTTCGGCCGCCGGCTGCTCGCCGAGGTCGCCGCCCGCGGCGTGGACGTCTCGGCGGTCGCCGTCGACCCGCACCGCCCCACCGGCCTGTACCTCAAGGAGGTCGGCGGCGCCACCGGCCACCACCACGACCTCGGCCCCGGCCGCAGCCGGCTGCACTACCACCGGCGCGGCTCCGCGGCCGCCGCGCTCTCCCCCGCCCTGCTGGCCGACCCCGCGGCCGTCCGGCTGCTGTCCGGCGCCCGCCTGCTGCACCTGTCCGGCATCACCGCCGCGCTCTCCGACGACTGCCTGGCGCTGCTGCGCGCCCTGCTCGCCGACCGCCGCCCGGAGCGGACCGTCAGCTTCGACCTCAACTGGCGCCCCGCACTCTGGCACGACCGCGACCCGGCCGTCCTGCCGCCGCTGCTGGACGCCGCCGACCTGCTGCTGATCGGCGCCGACGAGGCCGAGGCCGCGTTCGGCACCGGGGAGCCGGTCGCGCTGCGCCGCCGCTTCGCCTCCCCGGCCACCGTGGTGGTCAAGGACGCCGCCCGGCTGGTCACCGCCCTGGAGCGGGACGGCACGTCGGTGAGCGAACCGGCCCTGGCCGTCGAGGTGGTCGAGGCCACCGGCGCGGGCGACGCCTTCGCCGCCGGATACCTGGCCGGCACCGTCCGCGGCCTGGACCAGCGCCGCCGGCTGCGGCTCGGCCACCTGAGCGCCGCCTGCGCGCTGACCGCCCACGGCGACCAGGCCGAACTGCCGCCCGCCGCCGTGGTGGCCGCGCTGCTCGACGCCTCGCCCGCCGACTGGGCCGCCACCCGGGTCTCGGTGGAGGGCATCACCGGCCCGGCCGTCCCCGCGGACCGGTCCCGCGACACCCGGCGGGCCCGGGCACAATGAGCACCAACCCGAGCCCGAACGACCCCGGCGGAGCACGATGAGCCAGACCGTCACCCGCGCCCTGCGCCTGCTCGCCGAACTCGGCGAGGGCGAGCGCTCCCTCGACCAGCTGGCCGAGGTGCTCGGCGTCCACAAGACGACCGTGCTCCGACTGCTCCAGAGCCTGGAGGAGGAACGGTTCGTCTACCGTGACGCCGCCTACCGCTACCACCTGGGCGCCGGCCTGTTCGCCCTCTCCGGCCTCGCCCTGGAACAGCGCGGCGTCCGCCGGATCGCCGCCCCGCACCTGGCCGAGCTGAACGCCACCACCGGCCAGACCGTGCACCTGGCCGCGTACGAGGGCGGCGAGGTCGTCTACATCGACAAGTTCGACTCCCGGCACCCGGTCAGGATGTACTCCCGGATCGGCCTGCGCGCCGCCCTGCACAGCGCCGCCGTCTCCAAGGTGCTGCTCGCCGACCTGCCGCTGCCCGAACGCCGCCGGGTGGCCGCCGGGATCGACTTCACCCCGCACACCCCGCGCACCCTCAGCACGCCCGAGGCGCTGCTCGCCGAGCTGGAGAAGGTCGCCGTCCAGGGCTGGGCGCAGGACCACGCCGAGCACGAGTCGTTCATCAACTGCGTGGCCGCCCCGATCCGGGACGCCAGCGGCCGGGTCGTCGCCGCCGCGTCCATCTCGGTGCCGGACGTCGTCCTCCCCTACGAGCAGGTGCTGGACCTCCTCCCGCAGCTGCTCGCCACCACCCGCGCCATCTCGGCCGACTGCGGCCGCCCGGACCACAACTGATCAACCGTCAGACCGTAAGGAACCCCATGAACGAGCAGCACCCGACCAGCGGCAAGACCGAGATCCGCACCGACGGCGCCCCCGCCCCCGCCTGGATGTTCTCCCAGGGCGTCCGCAAGGGCCCGATCCTCCAGGTCTCCGGCCAGGGCCCGCAGGACCCGGCGACCGGCGAGTACCTGTACCACGGCGACGTGAAGGCGCAGACCCGGCGCACGCTGGAGAACGTCAAGGCGATCGTCGAGGCCGGCGGCGCCACCATCGAGGACGTGGTGATGTTCCGGGTCTACCTCACCAAGCGGGCGGACTTCCCGCTGATGAACGAGGTGTACGCCGAGTTCATCGACGAGAACATCAAGCCCGGCGGCGTGAAGCCCTGCCGCACCACGATCTTCGTCGAGCTGCCGCAGGAGCCGATGCTGGTCGAGATCGACGCCCAGGCCGTCGTCGCCTGAAACACCGTCGAGCAGCCCGACCACCGCAAGGGCCCGGACGCACGCCAGGCGTCCGGGCCCTCCGCGGTCCCCCTCGTTCACCGCCCCACGGGCACACCCTGCTCGGCCGGGGCGCCCGAGCGCGCCACGACCCGCCCCTCGCCCGCCGCGCCGCGCCGGTCCAGCGCCGCCGCGAACACCGTCACCCCGAGGGCGACCGCGGTGAGCAGCCCGCCCACCCAGTTCGGCGCGTCGTAGCCGAGGCCGCCGGAGATGACCAGTCCGCCGAGCCAGGCGGCCAGCGCGTTGCCCAGGTTGAACGCGGCGATGTTGGCGGCCGAGGCCAGCGTCGGCGCGCCCGCCGCCTGGTCCATGACCCGCTTCTGCAGCGGCGCGACGGTCGCGAAGCCGAACAGCCCGATCAGCGGGATGAGGACGATCGCGGCCGGCTTGCTGTGCGCGGCGAAGGTGAAGGCGAACAGCAGCACCGCGAGCACCGCGAGGATCACGGTGAGGCTGCGCATCAGCGCGCGGTCGGCGAACCAGCCGCCCAGCAGGTTGCCGACGAACAGGCCGACGCCGAACAGGAAGAGCAGCCAGGTGACGCTGCTCGGGGCGAAGCCGGCCAGTTCGGTCATCATCGGCGTGATGTAGGTGAACATCGCGAAGATGCCGCCCCAGCCGAGCACGGTCATGGCGAGCGCGAGCCAGAGCCGCAGGGTCCGGAAGACGGCCAGTTCGGGGCCGAGACGGGCGGCGCCGGTCCGCGGCTGGACGGGCACCAGCGCCGCGATTCCGGCGAGGCCGAGCAGGCCGAGCCCGGCGACGACGTAGAACGTGGAGCGCCAGCCGAAGTGCTGGCCGAGCAGGGTGCCCATCGGGACGCCCAGCACGTTGGCGGCGGTGAGGCCGGTGAACATCAGGGCGATGGCGCCGGCCCGCTTGTGCGGGGCGACCAGGTCGGCGGCGACGACCGAGCCGATGCCGAAGAACGCGCCGTGCGCGAAGGCGCTGACGATCCGCCCGACCATCAGCAGCCCGAAGGCGGGGGCGACGGCCGCGATCAGGTTGCCCACCACGAACAGGCCCATCAGCGTCAGCAGCATGCCCTTGCGGGGGGCGCGGGTGCCGAGGATGGTGAGCAGCGGGCCGCCGACCACGACGCCGAGCGCGTAGCCGGAGATCAGCAGACCGGCGGTGGGGATGGCGACCGAGAAGTCGCCGGCGACCTCGGGCAGCAGGCCCATGATCACGAACTCGGTGGTGCCGATACCGAAGGCGCTGATCGCCAGCGCCAGGAGCGCGAGGGGCATGAGGGACCGCTTTCCAGAGAGAACCGTTGCGCATGCAACTACCGGCGTCGACAATACGAGACATCCGCAGATACTTGCAAGCGCTTTCTATCCCCGATGGCAGCGACCCTGGCCGCGCCACTTGCCACACCCCCGAGCGGAGATTAGGTTAGGCTCACCTAACTAACTGGAGGTCCGTCATGAGCCTGCCCGCCGGCGACGCCGAGGTGCCCGAACCCACCACCGCCGAGCGGGTCCAGAGCCTGCTCAGCGCGACCTCCTCGCTCACCGTCCGCGCCTGCGGCGAGCACCACGACCTCGACACCCCGGTCTCCGTCCACGGCTCCCGGCTGCGCCTGCGCGCCCCGCTGGGCGACCCGCTCGCCACCGCCGCCGCCCGCGCCACCGACGGACTCGCCGTCGTCCTGGACGTCACCGACATCTCCCCCGTCGCCGTCCGCGACCGGATCCGCGCCCGCCTCACCCTGGCCGGCCGACTGCACCTGGCCCACCTCGCCGACGACGGCCTCAGCGTCCACCTGCGCGTGGACGTCGCCCACGCCGTCCTCTCCACCCCGTACGGCACCGGCGCACTCACCGCCGGCGACCTCGCCCACGCCGCACCCGACCCGCTGGCCCGCTACGAGGCCGCCATGCTCACCCACCTCGCCGACGACCACGCCGACGCCCTCGCCGTCCTCACCCGGCTGCTCGACCCGGACCTGCTCGCCCAGCACCCGGAGGTCCGCCCGCTCGCCCTGGACCGCCACGGCCTGGTCCTGCGCCTGGACCACCCGCACGGCCACCGCGACGTCCGCCTGGTCTTCCCCGAACCGGCCGCCGACACCGAGGACTTCGGGCAGCGGATGCACGAGCTGCTGACCGCCGCCCAGCACGGGCTGCCCGCCCACCGGATCTGAACCGGCCCACCAACGCGCCTGACGTATCGTCAACTTGCCCCGAGGGCACCCGAAAAGGTCCGGAAACGACAGCGGCCGGCCCGGCTCGCGAGAGAAGTCT
>NZ_JBHXML010000099.1:0-31283 GCF_042720345.1 Kitasatospora sp. NPDC058478
AGGGGGGACCCTGTGGGAGAGTAGGACGCCGCCGAACAATCATTCACAGAGAACCCCCATCCGGGAAACCGGATGGGGGTTCTTTGCATTTCCGGTGACGTATCGTCGGAGCATGGACGATCAGACAGCGGTCATTGCGAACAGTGTGCTCCGCCCCGAGCAGCGCGACGGCGCCCTGCGCGTTCTGGCGGACGCCCAGGCGGTGGACGGCCGGGCTGCCGTGTCCGAGCAGGGCCGGCTTCGGCTGCGTTCCTCGGATACGCCGCGCCCCGGCGTGAGCCACTTCATCGAGAGTGAGAACGCCGCCGCCGTCGGTTACGGACAGCTCGAAGTCCAGGAGGGCTCCGCCGCCAATCCCGCCGCCAATCCCGCCGCCGAGCTGGTGGTCGACCCGGCCGCCCGCGGCCGCGGCCTGGCCCGGCCGCTGGTGGACGCGGTGCTGGCACAGGCCCACCGGGCCGGCCGCGACGCGGTGGACTTCTGGGTGCACGGCGGTCACCCGGCGGCCCGGCAGCTGGCCGGCCGGTACGGGGCCGAGCTGGTCCGAGAGCTGCGGCAGATGCGCCGCACCGGGCCGCAGACCGAGGCCGTCGCCGTCCCCGAGGGCGTCGAGCTCCGGACCTTCCGCCCCGGCGAGGACGACGCCGAGTGGCTGCGGTTGAACGCGCTGGCCTTCGCCCACCACCCGGAGCAGGGCTCCTGGACGGAGCGGGACCTGGCCGAGCGGCTGGCCGAGCCCTGGTTCGATCCGGCCGGCTTCTTCCTCGCCACCCGGGGCGGCAAGGTGGTCGGCTTCCACTGGACCAAGGTGCACCCGGCCACCGCCACCGAGCCGGCGCTCGGCGAGGTCTACGTGGTCGGGGTGGACCCGGCCGAGCAGGGCAGCGGTCTCGGCCGTGCCCTGACCGCTGCCGGTCTGCGTCACCTGACCGGTTCGGACGCCGGCGAGCGCGGACTGGAGACGGTCCTGCTCTACGTCGACGCCGACAATCCGGCCGCGGTGCGGGTATATGAACGACTGGGGTTCACCATCCACGAGGTGGACCTCATGTACCGCGTCCAGTACCGCGCGGACCAGGCGGCCTAGGACCGGACAGGACCTACAGGACCGGGCAGGGCCTAGCGGCTCCGGGCGGTCCGGGGCAAGGGGTCGGACGTCACCGGCCCTTGCCCCGACCGACTCAGCTTTCCTCCTGGCCATGCGGTGTTTACCGTGGATTCAATTGCTGCCGCGAAGATCACAGGATGAAGTCCGTAGTGTCTCGCTCGTGCAGAGTCGACCGCCACGTGCCGGCCGGCCCTGTACGGACCGCGCCCGGCGGGTGGGCGTTGGCCCTGGGCGAGGACGACGGCCCGCAGAGCCATTCGAGTCCGGACGACGTCCTGCTGCTGGAGGAGCTGGAGCCCATGAGCATCCCCCGCCCCGTCTCTGCCTCGCTGTCCCCGCCGGCCAGGATGTCCGGTGCGCTGGGGATACCGCCCGAGCTGCCGGCCGAGGACGAGCAGGAGTTCGACGCACTGCCGCAGGGCCGCTTCCTGGACCGCGAGCGCAGTTGGCTGGCGTTCAACGAGCGGGTCCTGGAGCTGGCCGAGGACCCAGGGATCCCGCTGCTGGAGCGGGCCAAGTTCCTCGCCATCTTCGCGAGCAACCTGGACGAGTTCTTCATGGTCCGGGTGGCCGGGCTGAAGCGCCGGATCGCGACGGGCGTCGCCCAGCGCAGCGCGTCCGGCCTCCAGCCGCGCGAGGTGCTGGACCTGATCTGGACCCGCTCGCGCGAGCTGATGGCGCGGCACGCCGCCGCCTTCCAGCAGGAGGTGCTGCCGGACCTCGCCACCGAGGGCATCGAGGTGGTCCGCTGGCCGGAGCTGGCCGAGAAGGAGCAGGCCCGGCTGCACACCCTGTTCCGGCAGAAGATCTTCCCGGTCCTCACCCCGCTGGCGGTCGATCCGGCGCACCCCTTCCCGTACATATCGGGGCTCTCGCTCAACCTGGCCGTGGTGGTGCGCAACCCGGTGTCGGGGCACAAGCACTTCGCCCGGGTGAAGGTGCCGCAGTCGCTGGCCCGCTTCCTGGAGGCCTCGCCGCAGCGTTACGTCCCGCTGGAGGACGTGATGGGCGCGCACCTGGAGGAGCTGTTCCCGGGCATGGAGGTGCTCGCCCACCACGCCTTCCGGGTGACCCGCAACGAGGACCTGGAGGTGGAGGAGGACGACACCGAGAACATCCTCAAGGCCCTGGAGAAGGAGCTGATGCGGCGGCGTTTCGGCCCGCCGGTGCGGCTGGAGGTCGAGGAGTCGATCGATCCCTACATCCTGGACCTGCTGGTGCGGGAGCTGAACATCACCGAGGCGGAGGTCTTCCCGCTGCCCGGTCCGCTCGACCTGACCGGTCTGTTCGGGATCGCCGAACTGGACCGCCCGGAGCTGAAGTACCCGAAGTTCGTGGCGGGCACCGCCCGCGGGCTGACGGACGTCGAGTCGGCGTCCCAGCCGGACATCTTCGCCGCGATGCGCGAGCGGGACGTCCTGCTGCACCACCCGTACGACAGTTTCTCCACCTCGGTGCAGGCCTTCCTGGAGCAGGCCGCCGCCGACCCGGACGTCCTGGCGATCAAGCAGACGCTGTACCGCACCTCCGGTGACTCGCCGATCGTGGACGCGCTGATAGACGCGGCGGAGTCGGGCAAGCAGGTGCTGGTCCTGGTCGAGATCAAGGCGCGCTTCGACGAGCAGGCCAACATCAAGTGGGCCCGCAAGCTGGAGGAGGCCGGCTGCCACGTGGTCTACGGCCTGGTCGGGCTGAAGACGCACTGCAAGCTGTCGCTGGTGGTCCGGCAGGAGGGTGACACCCTGCGCCGCTACTCGCACGTCGGCACCGGCAACTACCACCCGAAGACCGCCCGGCTGTACGAGGACCTGGGGCTGCTGACCTCGGACCCGCAGGTCGGCGCCGACCTCTCGGACCTCTTCAACCGGCTGTCCGGTTACTCGCGCCGGGAGTCCTACCGCCGCCTGCTGACCGCCCCGCGCGGCCTGCGCGACGGGCTGGTCTCCCGGATCCACAACGAGATCGCCCACCACCGGGCCGGCCGGCCGGCGTACGTGAAGCTCAAGGTCAACTCGATCGTCGACGAGGCCGTGATCGACGCGCTGTACCGGGCCTCGCAGGCCGGCGTGCCGGTCGACGTCTGGGTGCGCGGGATCTGTGCGATCCGGCCGGGCGTGCCGGGGCTGAGCGAGAACGTCCGGGTCCGCAGCATCCTGGGCCGCTTCCTGGAGCACTCCCGGGTCTTCGTGTTCGGCAACAACAGCGATCCGGAGGTCTGGATCGGCAGCGCCGACATGATGCACCGCAACCTGGACCGCCGGATCGAGGCGCTGATGCGGATCACCGACCCGGCCCACCGGGCCGAGCTGTCCGGCCTGATCGACCTCGGGATGTCGGACGAGACCGAGTCCTGGCACCTGGGGCAGGACGGCACGTGGACCCGCCACTCGCAGGACGCCGAGGGCCGGCCGCTGCGGCACGTCCAGGATCTGCTGATCGACTCGCGCCTGCGCCGCCGGGCCGCCGCCTCGCGCTGACGCGACCACTGATGCGAGCCGCTGGAACCGCAGGGGACCGGTTCCAGCGGTCGGCCACCAGCCCCGGGGGGACGAACCCGGGGGAACGGGGATCTACCACGCCATGACCGATGCGCCGATGACGGCCCAGGCGGCCGCCACCACGACCGCCGGGGACATCCTCTCCAGCCACCTCACCGCCCAGGCCGGCGCGTTCCTGCGCGCCCTGCCGCTGACGGTGGGCGAGGTCGGCGCCAGACCGGGGACGGCCGCGGTCGTCCCGGCGGCCGGTACCGCCGACCTGCTGCGGGCGGTCCGGCGGATCGGCGGGCTGCTGCACACCTTCGGCTCCGTCTTCGAGCAGGCCTGGGCCCAGGAGTCGCGCACCGAGCTGCGCTGGCTGCTCAACCTGCTGGCGCTGGAGCCCGGTTACGTCCGCCGCTCGGCCCGGCTGCTGGGCGCGCTGGACTCGCTGAGCGGCAGCGATCCGGACGGGACGGGCATGCTGGCCGGGCACGTCGGGGCGCCCAAGGCGCGGGCGCTGCTGGACCGGCAGCTGACCCTGGCCCGGACCAGGGCGCACTCCTCGGTGCTCCAGGAGCTCCGGTCGGCCCGGCTGCACGCGCTGGCGGACCGGATGACGCTGCTGGTCGGCGATGCCCCGCTGCTGGAGTCGGCGGGCGGCCGGGCGCCGGCGGTGCTGCTGCCGCAGGCGGCCGCCGCGTTCACGGCGCTGTCGGCGAGCGCCCAGCAGCTGCCGCTGCACCGGGCCGCCACGCCGTACGGCGGCGACGGGCTGCGCCGGCTGGGCGCCGTCCCGGCGGCGCGCGGCGCGGTGGACGCGGACACGGCGCTGGCGGCCGACGACGCGCCGTGGGCACGGACGCGGATCCTGGTGAAGCGGGCCCGGTACGCGCTGGAGGTGTGCGGTCGCGGGTCCGCCGAACTGGACGAGCTGGACGGGGTGCTGGGCCGGCACCAGGAGGCGGCGGACGCCGCGGTCACCGCGGCCACCGCCGCGCGGACCCCGCGGATCACCCCGGCGACCGCCTACGTGCTGGGCGTGGTGCATGCTGATCAGCGACTGGAGGTGGAGGCGGCGCGGTACGCCTTCGGCCGCCGGTGGCCCGACCTCCCGCCCGGCCCGGACGGCTGGCCGGACCTCCCCCCTGCCGAGGGCTGGGGGCATTCCCCCGCACCACGGACGGCCTGAATTGCGCGATCGCCTGAGCATCGGGCCGGCAGCGGACGCGGCCGCGACCGGGGCGGGGCACGCCCGGGTGATCCTGGCGGCGGGCGCGGTGCTGTGGCTGCCGGGCCGGCCGAAGAAGAGCGGCCGGCTGGGGCGGCCGCGGATCGCGGTGATCCACCGGCCCAAGTACGACGACTGGAGCCTGCCGAAGGGCAAGCTCGACCCGGGGGAGGGGGTCGTCGCGGCGGCGCTGCGCGAGGTGCGCGAGGAGACCGGGTTCGCCTGCCTGCTCGGTCCGGAGCTGCCGGCCCAGCACTACCTGGCGCAGGGCCGGCCGAAGGAGGTGCGCTACTGGGCGGCGGTGCCGTCGAGCGGGGCGTTCCGGCCGAACCGCGAGGTGGACCGGCTGGAGTGGCTGCCCGCCGGGAAGGCCCGCGCCCGGTTGACGCACGACCGCGACCGGTTGCTGGTCGACGCCCTGCTGGCGATCCTGGGTGCGAAGCCCGTACGGGCGAGCGGTCACCATCGGTGAAGGGCGAACGGTCACCTTCGGTGAAGGAACGGTGGAAGTGATCTCGTCGCGCCCTTGCCGTGACGCAACCGTGACTACCTGACGTAGTTTCCTGTCATCCTTTCGAGGTTCACTCTCCGTTCACTTGTGACCGGCTGTCGTGTCACCTACCCGGCCTAACTTCGGGTTTACCGGAGGGCCGAACGGGCCCCGGACCACAGCAGAACCCGCGCTCCGCCGTCCTCGCACGGCCCGCGCGACGGGCAATGCCACAGAAAGGGACACCCCTGTGAAGCTCCAGCGGAACGGCCGCTCCAAGGCCCTCGCCATCGGTGCCATGGCGCTCGTCAGCTCGCTGTCGCTCGCTGCCTGCGGCTCGGACGACAACGGTGCCAAGGCCGCCGGTGGCTCCAGCGGCTCCGCTTCGGCCGCCGCTGTCAACTGTGGCAAGGGCGGGACGCTGCTCGCTGCGGGCTCGACGGCTCAGGCCAACGCGATCGACGTGTGGAAGACCACCTACGGCGCGTCCTGCTCCGGCACCACCGTCAACTACAGCGGTGGCGGCTCCGGCGCCGGTGTCCAGCAGTTCAACCAGGGCAAGGTCGCCTTCGCCGGTACCGACTTCGCGCTCAAGCCCGCCGACGTCGACACCTCCAAGACGGTCTGCACCGGCGGCAAGGCGATCGACCTGCCGCTGGTCGCGGGTCTCGTCTCGCTGGTCTACAACGTCGACAACGTCGACAACCTGGTCCTGGACGGCCCGACCTCCGCCAAGATCTTCGACTCGCAGATCACCAAGTGGAACGACCCGGCGATCGCCGCCCTGAACCCGGGCGTGCAGCTGCCGGACGCCGAGATCCAGACCGTCCACCGTTCGGACGACTCCGGGACCTCCTACAACCTCACCTCCTACTTCGCCAAGACCTCCGGTGGCGCCTGGACCGCGGCGCCGGAGAAGGCGTGGAAGGGCAAGGGCGGCCAGTCCGCCCAGGGCAGCGCCGGCGTCTCCGCGCAGATCAAGCAGGTCAAGAACTCCATCGGCTACGCCGAGCTGTCCTACGCGCAGAGCAACAACCTCAAGAGCGCCAAGATCGCCACCGGTGCGGCCAAGCCCGTCGAGGCGACCGCGGCCAACGCCGCCCTCACCTTCGCCTCCTCCACCGTCGTGGGCACCGACGGCGACCTCGCCCTCTCCCTGGACTACGGGACCAAGGCCGACAACGCCTACCCGATCATCCTGGTGACCTACGAGATCGCCTGCGACAAGGGCAACAAGCCGGAGAACCTCGAGAACCTCAAGTCCTTCCTGACCTACGCCGTCAGCGACGCCGCGCAGAAGGCGATCGGCGACAAGGGCTACGTCCCGCTCCCCGCCGCCATCAGCGACAAGGTCAAGGCCGCCGTCTCCTCCCTGGCCTGACCCGACAGGAGCACCGGTGGGACGGCCCCGTGAGCGAGGGGGGCCGGGGTCGTCCCACCGGAACGCACCGACCCAGCACGAACGTCCGGGGCACCGCCGCCATGGTGCCGTCCCCCTTCCGGGGCGGCACCACCAGACCGGAGTAGACAATGACTTCATCCTCCCCTGCCGCCCCGCGAGGCAGGGAACGCCGACCGCGCGACAGCCGCTTCGGCGACAAGATCTTCATGAACCTCGCCCGCGGTTCGGGCATCCTGCTGCTGGTCATCATGGCCGCGATCGCCGGCTTCCTGGCCTGGCGCGCGGTCCTGGCCCTCAGCACCAACGAGGGCAACTTCCTCACCACCTTCGAGTGGACGCCGGACGCCACGAAGCCGGTCTTCGGCATCGCCGTCCTGGCCTTCGGCACCCTCGTCAGCGCCGTCATCGCGATGGCGATCGCCGTCCCGGTGGCCATCGGGATCGCGCTGTTCATCTCGCACTACGCGCCGCGGAGGATCGCCCAGCCGTTCGCCTACCTGGTCGACCTGCTCGCCGCCGTCCCCAGCATCGTCTACGGCCTGTGGGGCGCGCTCTTCCTGGTCCCGCACATGGACGGCCTGACCAGCTGGCTCAACCAGTACCTCGGCTGGACGTACCTCTTCGACCAGACCAAGTCCGGCACCCCGCGCAACCTGTTCACCGTCGGCATCCTGCTGGCGATCATGGTCCTGCCGATCATCACGGCGGTCTCCCGCGAGGTGTTCCGCCAGGTGCCGCGGATGCAGGAGGAGGCGGCGCTCGCGCTCGGCGCGACCCGCTGGGAGATGATCCGCACCGCGGTGCTGCCGTTCGGCCGCCCCGGCATCATCTCGGCCTCGATGCTCGGCCTCGGGCGCGCGCTCGGCGAGACCATCGCCGTCGCGGTGGTGCTGTCCGCGAGCAACGTGCTCTCGCTGCACATCCTCGACGCGGGCGGCGGCACCTTCGCGCAGAACATCGCGCTGAAGTTCGCCGAGGCCGGCAACAACGGGCGCGACGCCCTGATGGCCTCCGGCCTCGTCCTGTTCGTCATCACCCTGCTGGTGAACGGTGCCGCGCGACTGATCATCGCCCGCCGCAAGGAGTACTCGGGGGCCAACGCATGACCGCGGCAACGACTTCCGTCACGGCCGACGCCCGGCCGCTCAGCCGGTCGCTGACCGCCAACCGGCTGCCCAAGTGGGCCCCGGCCGCCGTCGCGGTCGGCTCGATCGCGCTCGGCTGCGGGATCGGCGCCGTCGGCGGGCTGGAGAGCCATCTGCAGTGGGGCCTGATCTCGGCCGTGCTGTTCCTGCTGATCAGCTACGGCGTCTCGGCCCAGGTCGAGGGCCGCCGCCAGGCCAAGGACCGGTTCGCCACCTCGGTGGTCTGGGTCGCCTTCATCCTGGCCGTGGTCCCGCTGATCTCCCTGACGGTCTACACGATCCAGCAGGGCATCGGCGTGGTGAACGGGAACTTCCTGAGCCACTCGATGAAGGGCGTGATCGCCTCCGGCCCCGGCGGCGGCATCTACCACGCGCTGCTCGGCACCATGCAGCAGGTCGCCCTGGCCACCGCGATGGCCGCCCCGGTGGGTCTGCTGACCGCCGTCTACCTGGTCGAGTACGGCCGCGGCACGCTCGCCAAGACCGTCACCTTCTTCGTCGACGTCATGACGGGCATCCCGTCGATCGTCGCCGGTCTGTTCGTCCTCTCGCTCTGGAACATCGCCCTGGGCTTCAGCTACTCGGGCTTCTCGGGCAGCCTCGCACTGGCGATCCTGATGATGCCGGTCGTGGTCCGGTCCACCGAGGAGATGCTCAAGCTCGTCCCGAACGAGCTGCGCGAGGCCTCGTACGCGCTCGGCGTGCCGAAGTGGAAGACCATCCTGCGGATCGTCCTCCCCACCGCGATCGGCGGCATCACCACCGGTGTGATGCTGGCGGTCGCCCGCATCACGGGCGAGACCGCCCCGGTGCTGATGCTGGTCTTCGGCGCCGACGCCATCAACAGCAACCCGTTCGACGGACCGCAGCAGTCCCTGCCGATGTACATCTGGCAGCAGTACTCGGTGGTCAACAACGACTTCGGCTACGCCCGCGCCTGGGGCGCCGCGCTGGTGCTGATCGCCTTCGTGATGGGGCTCAACCTCATCGCCCGGGGCATCGCACGCTGGCGCTCGCCCAAGGGCGGACACTGACCGACTGACGTACGAAGACAGACGAGAGAAGCAACGATCATGGCCAAGCGCATCGACGTCAGCGGACTGTCCGCCTACTACGGCACCACCAAGGCCATCGAGGACATCTCGATGAGCATCGAACCCCGCTCGGTGACCGCCTTCATCGGCCCCTCCGGCTGCGGCAAGTCCACCTTCCTGCGCACCCTCAACCGGATGCACGAGGTGATCCCCGGCGCCCGGGTCGAGGGCAAGGTCCTCCTCGACGACGAGAACCTCTACGCCTCGAACGTCGACCCGGTCGCCGTCCGCCGCTCGGTCGGCATGGTCTTCCAGCGCCCGAACCCGTTCCCGACCATGTCGATCTACGACAACGTGATCGCCGGCCTCAAGCTCGCGGGCGTGCGCAAGAAGTCCGTCCTGGACGAGGTTGTCGAGCGCTCGCTGAAGGGCGCCAACCTCTGGAACGAGGTCCACACCCGGCTGAACAAGCCGGGGGCCGGCCTCTCCGGCGGCCAGCAGCAGCGGCTGTGCATCGCCCGCGCCATCGCGGTCGAGCCGCAGGTCCTGCTGATGGACGAGCCCTGCTCCGCGCTCGACCCGATCTCCACCCTCGCGATCGAGGACCTGATCGGCGAGCTGAAGTCGCAGTTCACCATCGTCATCGTGACCCACAACATGCAGCAGGCGGCCCGCGTCAGCGACCGCACCGCCTTCTTCAACCTGGCCGGCGTCGGCCAGCCGGGCAAGCTGGTCGAGCTGGACGACACCCAGCGGATCTTCTCCAACCCGTCGGTCCAGGCGACCGAGGACTACATCTCCGGCCGCTTCGGCTAGGCCGTACCCCCGCCACCGGCCGACGGACCGCGGTGTCCGGAGGCGAACGGCGAGCACACAGGCTGCTCCGCGGTGCTGCATGGCGGTGCCGCCGTGGAGCATGAAGAAGGGCCCGCCCCCGAGATGTGGGGGCGGGCCCTGTCACGTGCGGGGCCGGTCAGCCCCAGAACAGGTGGGCGAACCAGTACACCAGCGCTGCGACGATGGCGGCCGCCGGCATCGTGATGAACCAGCCGAGCACGATGTTCTTGGCGACGCCCCAGCGCACCGCGCGGATCCGCTTGGTGGCCCCCGCGCCCATGATCGCCGCGGTGATCACGTGGGTGGTGGAGATCGGCGCCTTGAAGACGAACGAGGTGACGTACATGACCGTCGCGGCGGTGGCCTCGGCGGCGAAGCCCTGCGGCGGGTCCAGCTCGATGATCTTGCGTCCGAGCGTCCGCATGATCCGCCAGCCGCCCGCGTAGGTGCCCAGCGAGAGCATCGTGGCGCAGGAGATCTTCACCCACACCGGGATGCCCTCGCCGGAGTGGTGGCCGGAGATGGTGAGGGCCATCACCACGATGCCCATCGTCTTCTGCGCGTCCTGCAGGCCGTGCGCCAGCGCCATCGCGGCGGCCGAGGCGGTCTGGGCGACCCGGAAGTTGCGCTTGGCCTTGTGCGGGTTGGCCCGGCGGAAGATCCACAGGATCGCCAGCATCACCAGGAAGCCGCCGACCAGGCCGACCACCGGCGAGACGATCATCGGGATGACGATCTTGTCGAGGACGCCGCCCCAGATCACGTCGATGCCGCCGGCCATGGCCGCGCCCACCATGCCGCCGAACAGCGCGTGCGAGGAGGAGGACGGCAGACCGAAGTACCAGGTGACCAGGTTCCAGGCGATCGCCCCGACCAGTGCGGCGAACAGGATCACCATGCCCCGGTCGCCGGTGGGGGTCTCGATGATCCCCTGGGAGACGGTGTGCGCCACGCCGCTGCCGAGGAAGGCACCGGCCAGGTTCATCACCGCGGCCATCGCCAGCGCGGCCCTGGGGGTCAGCGCCCGGGTGGAGACCGAGGTGGCGATCGCGTTCGCGGAGTCGTGGAAGCCGTTGGTGTAGGTGAAGAAGAACGCAACGCCGACGACGGCGATGAGTGCTGCCATGTCCACGAGGGTCAGGACTCCTTGACGGCGATGGTCTCCACCGTGTTGGCGACGTGCTCGAACGCGTCCGCCGCCTCCTCAAGAACGTCCACGACCTGCTTGAGCTTGAGCACCTCGATGGCGTCGTACTGGCCGGAGAACAGGTGGGCGAGCAGCTTGCGGTGGATCTGGTCGGCCTGGTTCTCCAGCCGGTTGACCTCGATCCAGTACTCGGTGAGGTTCGACATGCTGCGCAGGTTCGGCATCGCCTCGGCGGTGAGCTCGGCGGCCCGGGCCAGCACCTCGATCTGCTGCTCGATCCCCTTCGGCAGCGTCTGGATGTCGTAGAGGACGACCAGGTCGACGGCCTCCTCCATGAAGTCCATGATGTCGTCCAGCGACGAGGCGAGGTTGTAGATGTCCTCGCGGTCGAAGGGCGTGATGAAGGACGAGTTCAGCTGGTGGAACACGGCATGGGTGGTGTCGTCCCCGGCGTGCTCGGCGGCGCGCATGCGCTCGACGATCTCCGCGCGGGCCGACACGTCTGATCCCAGCAGTTCCAGCAGGAGCTTCGAACCGACGACGAGGTTCTCCGCGGCGGCAGAGAACATGTCGTAGAAGCTCGTCTCCTTCGGGGTCAGGCTAAAACGCACGGAAATCTCCGATGTGCGGGGTAGGGACTGAACGATGCTAGGTGCAACCAAGCGCAATCGCGCAAACGGGGTGGTGATGGTGGAGGCGGAACCTCCTCTTCCGTTCGGCTGCCGCACCAGCTGACCCGGACCGCACACCCAGGTGCGGACGTGAGCCCCCAGTCTGACGGAACCTCGCCCGGATTGTCCCCGTGGTACGTAGGGAAGACGGGGGCGCCGCTCAGACGGGTGAACCGCGCGGCGGGCCGCCCGCAGCCCGGTCGCAGCCCGTTCGCAGACCGTCCGGAACCCGTCCGGAACCCGTCCGGAACCCTTCGGCACATGCCGCGTCGGCCGTCGGAACACCACGGACGGCCCCGGTGTTGGACACTGGTGGCCGACGCAGCCACCAGGCATCCAGACGAAGGCGGGCCGATGACCACGACGCAAGCGCGCACCGAGCCGGACCACGGGCACGGCACCGACGCGCAGGCCGACGCACCCGCCGTCCCCGCGGCCGCCGCAGGACATCAGGGCGGGCACGGCCCGCACGGCTACAGCGCCCAGAAGGACGCCCACCTCAAGCGGCTGCGCCGGATCGAGGGCCAGATCCGCGGCCTCCAGCGCATGGTCGACGAGGACGTCTACTGCATCGACGTGCTCACCCAGGTCTCGGCCGGCACCAAGGCGCTGCAGTCCTTCGCACTGTCCCTGCTGGAGGAGCACCTGCGGCACTGCGTCGCGGCCGCCGCCGAGGAGGGCGGCGCCGAACTCGACGCCAAGGTCACGGAGGCCACGGCCGCGATCGCTCGGCTGCTGCGCAGCTGAGGCCGGGCCTGGTCCGGGCCGGGCGCGCGGGTCCGGACCGCCAACACCCCCAGCCGCCAACACCCCCAGCCGCGAACGCCCCTGGGCCGGGAGCGACCTAACCGTCGGCCTGCCGCCAGGCCTCGCCGTCGGTCCGCCCCGGCTCGGCCCGGTCGAGCAGCACCTCGTCGATCCGCTCGGTCGGCAGCCGGTCGCCGGTGCTGGCCGTCGCGGCGATCATCAGCTCGCCGGCCAGATCGATCTCGTCGAGGGCCGCGTCGTCGTGGCCGCCGCTGCGGCCGCCCGTGGACGACACCACCTGCACCACCCCTTCAGTGCCTCGCCAGCCCGGGCGGCAGCCACCCGACGTCCAGCCTAGGCACTTCGGAGCCCGTCCACATGGCACGGACGGGCCATCTCGGCGCCGCCGAAACGGGTGACCGCCGCTCCCCGGGCGGCCACCCGCTCCGGCGGCGCCCCGGTTCGCCCCGGCGCCGGAGCCCTGCCCCGGCGGCCTACTTCGGGCTCTCCGAGGGCTTCATCGCGTAGATGTCCGAGGCCGGCGGCTCGGCGGCCTCCACCGGCTTGCCGAAGTCCGTCACCGAGGTGGTCGACGTCACCTTCACCTGGTCCTTGGCCTCCTTCGAACCGGCCACCCCGGCGAAGGTGAACACCTCGACCACCTTGTGCAGCCGGCCCTGGTCGTCCAGCCAGGCGTCGTACGGGACCTCCTTCACGGTGAAGGTCTGGGCCCCCATCCGCAGGCCGTCCCCGCCGCGGCCGCCGGTCGCGTCGGCCGCCTTGGCCAGGTCCAGGGTGCCGCGGTAGTGGTGCAGCGCCACCCCGTCGACGGTCTCGGTGCCGACCGCGTCCGCCTTCTGCGCCCCGCGCAGGGCGCCCGCCGCCGAGGCCGGGTCGGTGGCGCCGCTGCTGACCAGGTTGCCGTCCGGCAGCTGGCGCACGTCCAGCTTGACCCACTTGCCCTCGGGCACCTTGGCGCCGCTGTTCTGCAGGTAGACGGTGCCCGGCAGGACCACCTCGACGATCTTCCCGGTGGTCGCCGCGCCCGGCGGCACCTGGACCTCCAGCCGGCCGATCCGCTTCACGTAGTCGTAGCCGCCCGTCCCGGTGAAGACGGCCTTCTTCTCGGACGACTCGGTGACCAGCTCGGTGGCGGTGTGCGCGGAGCCGGTGCGGCCCGTGATGTCGGCGCTGTTGCGCACCGCCGTCAGCGGGTCCGCGGCGAGCTGGTCGGGGGCACCCGACTGCCGGTCGGAGGAGCCGCCGCCGGAGCCGGCCGCGCAGCCGGCGGACAGGCCGGCCAGGGCGGCGGCGAGCAGGGCGGCCCCGGCCGCCGAACGCAGATGCGGCAGCGGACGGCGCCCCGGCCGTCCGCCACGCTGCTGGTCGGTCATCTTCATCCTCGCGACAACCCCCTCGGGCCCGACTGCCCTGCCGACACCACCAGGTGAACAGAGCTCTTTCCGGGCAAACGAGTTGAGCCGCGAAGGGTTACGCGGAAGAGGTCTTGCGGACGGCATCGCGCGCCCGGCGCCCGGCGCGTTACGGTGAACCACGTGCACAGTGAGCTGCCGGCCTTCCCCGGCACCGCCCGGATGCCCGAACACCGTGTCGCGGTCAGCGAGCGCGGTTCCTTCGCCTTCGCGACCTGCAGCTGCGGCTGGTTCTCACCGGCCCGCCGCTCGCGCGACCTTGCCCGGCGCGAGGGGGACGACCACCTCGCCCTCGCCGAGAGCGGCGGCGGACCGGGGTAGCCGGGCCGGGCGGCTCACGCCGCCAGATCGGACTCCGGCGGCTGCTCCTCGGAACGCACCGCCCCGCGCTCACGCCCGCGCCGCCGACCGCGCGGGCCGGCGCCGGCCCGCTCCGGCGCCCGGATCAGCGGGGCGAGGGCGGTCCGGCCCAGCGCGTGGCAGAGCGGGACCAGCACCGCCATCGCGATCGGCGCCAGCAGCAGCACCACCGCGGCGGCGAGCGCGAAGCCGCCGATCACGTCGGTCGGGTAGTGCACGCCCATGAACATCCGGCAGAAGCCCTGCAACAGGGCCAGGCCCCCGGCGATCCAGCCGAGCCGCCGGTTCACCAGGAACAGTGCCACCGCCACGCCCATCGTCATGGTCGAGTGGTCGCTGACGAAGGAGTGGGTGCCGGCCTTGCCGTCCACCAGCACCAGCAGCCCGCCGTGGTCGACGAACGGGCGCGGGCGGTTCACGATCGCGGCGATCGGCAGGTTGGCCAGCTCGGCGATGGCGACGGAGAGCGGCACCCAGAGCAGCCCGGCGACGGCCACCGGCGCGTCCGGGCGGCGTCTCGCCTGCAGCCAGGCCACCAGGCCCAGCATCGCCAGGCCGATCAGGATGCCGTACTCACCGATCCACGAGACCAGGTGGTCCAGCCACTGCGGGGAGCGCTTGGCCAGTCCGTTGACGGCGTAGAGCAGGCCGAGGTCGGGGTTGGTCGTGTCGGCAAGCGGCGTCGACACGCCGCACCTCCTTCTGGTCCGCTGCAGCTGTTCGATCCGGTCGGGGCCCTTCCCGGCGCGGGAAGCTGACGGTGGGCCATCGGGATCAACGTCATCGCCGGGGCACAGCGTTCCACGGAAACGCGCGGTTATGGAAACTTGACTCAGCGTCCACAGGGCACTCACACCTCGGGGCCACGGGCGGCTCAGTTCCTCGCCGCCGGCCGCCCCGCCCCGGCGGGGTCCGGGCCGGTCGGGGCGGGTGGTGCGGCGGCCGCAGGCGGTCCGGCGGCGGGCGGGGTGGCGGCGCCGCTGGGGCTCGCCAGGGCTGCCGGGGCCACCGGGGCCGAGGGGGTGGTCGCCGCGGTCGGGCTGGTCGGGCTGGTCGGCGTCGTCGAGCCAGGGCGGCTCGGGGCGCTCACGGAACCATCCGCGTTGCGGGCCGGCAGCGCCTGGGCGCCGTCCGAGGTGACCCGGGTCGCGCCGATGTACTCCCTGGTGTCGATCTTGTCGTAGCGGATCACCGCACCGGTGTGCGGCGCGTTGATCATGTAGCCGCCGCCGACGTAGATCCCGACGTGGTGGATGCTCCGCGGATCGTTCAGGTCCGTCGCCCAGAACACCAGGTCGCCCGGCCGCAGCTGATCGCGCGACGGGTGCGGGCCGGCGTACCACTGGTCGTTCGCCACCCGGGGCAGCGTGATGCCCACGCTGGCGTACGCCGCCTGGGTCAGGCCCGAGCAGTCGAACCGCCCGTTCTGCGAGGGCAGCCCCTCCCCGCCCCACAGGTACGGCGTCCCGAGCTTGCTCTGCGCGAAGTAGATCGCCGCGGCCGACTGCCCGGACACCTCCACCGGCGCCGTGGGCACGGTGAAGCTGCGGGCCATCGCCTGAATGTTCCTCACATAGCCCTGGGTCTCCTTGTACGGCGGCACCCCGTTGTACTTGGTCACCGCGTACGGGCCGGCGTTGTAGGCGGCCAGCAGGTTGGCCTGCCGGTCGCCCGGGACCTTGGCGACGTCCTTCGCGAGCGCGCAGTCGAAGGTGGCCGCCGAGGCGATCGCGTCCAGCGGGTCCCAGACGTCCTTCTTGCCGTCCCCATTGGCATCCGTGCCGTACGCCGCCCAGGTATCGGGCATGAACTGCGCCATTCCCTGTGCCCCGACGCCCGATTGGGCCTTCGGATCGAAACCGCTTTCCTGGTAGAGCTGTGCCGCGAGCATCGGCGGCGAGATCTCCGGGCAGAGCGCGCCCCACTGCTGGATCGGCGCCTGGAACGCCGCCGGGACCGTCCCCGGCGAGAGTGCGGCGCGATTCGCCGACTGCTGCGGCGTCCCACTCGCCGCGAACGTCCCCACCGTCACCAAACCGAGCAACCCGAACGTCACAACTCCCGCAGCGGCGGCGGCCGTACCGGCCTTCCGGAGTACCATCAGCACCATCCCGACGAATCGTCAGTCGAAGTGTTCCGGAAGGCGTTGCTCACCGCAATCATCAGAGATACAAAGAGTGAGCGCTATCCTTCGTACGGTGGACATCCTCGCGTACGTGCCCGGTACCTCACGACCAATCCGCGAGAAGTAGCCAAGTCGACATCAGATCTGGCCAAGAATAGGTACCGACCCTTCGCGCGGGCGGGGTCAGGGCCCTTGAATTTGCCTGATCGGGCGGTGAGATGGAAATGAACCTGAGCAGCGTGCACACGAACGCGATCGGCCACCTGGCCGAGGACCCTCCAAAGAAGCCGAATATCGACACCATCATCGGCGGGATCGCCCCGGACTGGGGCCCGTTCGCGACCCTCGGGTCGGAGGCCAGGGTGATGGTCGAGGTCATCATGGCCGTCGCCATCCTGCTCTGCCTCGGCATCGCCGTCTGGGGGGCGGCCAAACAGCGGATCGGTGCGACCGCGATGCGCGACAGCTTCGGCGCCGAACAGGGCAAGGGGCTGATCGTCGCCGGTCTGACCGGCGTGTTCATCATTGGATCACTCGGCACTCTGTTCACCATTGTCTACGGCATGGCGATCTGACGATCGGACAGCAGTAGCCAGGCCCGCCCGCCCCGGGACCAGGTCCCCGTCCGGACCGCCCCGAGCCCACCCGCCAGCAGTCCACCCCCCGTTCCCACCCTCCGTCCGCGCCCGCCCCCGGCGGAGGGCCCCCGGAGCCCCCCGGCTCCCCGCACCAGGAGGGCCGCCGTGCCGTTGTCCGACGACCAGCCGCACACCCGTACGCGGCTGCCGGTCGGCGAACAGCCCTCCTCCCAGCCGACCCAGCGTCAGGCCCGACCGCTCCGCACCCTGCTGACCGTCCTCGTCGTCGTCACCCTGCTCGTCGTGGCCATCTCCATCGCCAACCGCGACAAACCCGACCCCGGCAGCACCGGCCGCTCCGCCGACCACGCCGCCCCCACCGCGCCCGCCGGCGCCGGCCCCGCCCCCAGCGGCGACCAGCCCGTCGGCACCACCACCAACGGCATCGGCTCCGGCTACCCGCACACCGACCAGGGCGCCCAGTCCGCCGCCGCCAACTACGCGGTGGCGATCGGCTCCGCCGACATGTTCCGCGCCGACAGCCGCCACACCATCGTCGCCACCATCGCCGACCCGGGCGCGGTCTCGGGCCTCCAGAGCCGCCTGGACCAGGGGTTCGGCGGCGACACCGCCGCCCGTTACGGCCTCGACGCCCAAGGCCGCGCGCCCAAGGGCCTCACGTTCGTCAGCCGCACCGTCCCCGTCGGCGCCAAGTCGACCGGCTACAGCGACGGCGACGCCAAGGTCGAGGTCTGGTGCACCGGCCTCACCGGCCTCGCCGGCGAACACTCGGTCCAGCCCGTGACGACGAACTGGTTCACCCTCACGCTCTCGCTCCACTGGACGGGCAGCGACTGGAAGCTCACCGACTTCACCAGCAAGCAGGGCCCCGCGCCGATGCCGGGGGACCAGCAGGCCGCCACCGCCGACGAGATCACCGGCGCCGTCCAGCAGCTCGGGGGGTTCCGCTATGCCCGTTGACCAGACCTCACACCGTTCCACCGCACGCCGAGCGGGCACGCTGGCGGGCGCGTTCGCCGCCTTGCAGGTCGCGGCGCTGCTGGCGGCCCAGCGGGTGTTCGCCGAGCCGTCGCCGACGGCCACGCCGACGCCGACCACGACGCCGAGCGCCAACTGCCCTGACCTGCCGATCTCCGGCAACGGCATTCTCTGCGTGGACAAGCCGGGCTCCGGCTCGCTTCCGGGCGGTGGGGCCATCGGGAGTGTGGCCGATCCGTTGGGGTCGTTGGCCAAGGGGTGTGCCCAGGCGGCGGCTTGGGTGGTGCGGAAGCTGTCGAGCGCGATCGACGGGACGACGCAGGTGGACTTCACCAATGCGTCGTTCCTGCAGCAGTACGCGGTGGTGTTCGCCGTGTCGACGGTGATCACGCTGGTGCTGTGGCTGCTGGCGGTGACGAAGCGGGCGGTGCGGGGGGCGCCGTTGGCGACGGCGTTCACGGAGGCGATCGGCTTCCTGTGGCTGACCGTCGTGGCGTCCGCGTTCACACCGCTGATCCTCTACACCGTGGTGAGCGTGACGGACGGGCTGACCAAGGCGATCGCGGTGGGGACGAAGTCGGACACCGGGTCGTACCTGGGCGCGTTCGCCGACACCCTGGAGAAGGGGGACATGGGCGGCGGCCCGCTGATCCTGATCATCGTGTCGCTGGTGGCGGTGCTGGCGGCGGCGGTGCTCTGGATCGAGCTGCTGATCCGGGCGGCGATGCTGTACGTGGGCGCGCTGCTGGGTACGGCGGTGTACGCGGGGTTGGTGGACAAGCAGCTGTGGAAGCACGTGCGCCGGTGGGCGGGGGTGATGGTGGCGGTGGACCTGGCGAAGCCGATCATCGTGGTCATCCTGGGCCTGGCGGGTGCGGTGGCGTCGGGGGCCGGGGCCAGCGACGACTTCGCGCGGGTGCTGTCGGGGCTGGCGATCCTGTTCCTGTCGATCTTCGCGAGCGCCGCCGTGTACCGCTTCGTGCCGGGCTTCGGCGACGAGATCATGAACATGCGCCATGCCCGGGCGAGTGCGGTGTCGGCCGGTTCGGCGATGATCAACGGCACCGCGAACCTGATGAAGCAGGGCATCACCACCCACGGTGACCGCGGGCCGGTCGGTGCGGGTGGCGGCGGCGGGGGTGCGGGCGGCGGTTCGGTCGCGCCGGGCATCGCCGCGCACGCCGGGCGGACGCCGGCGCCACCACCGCAGGCCGGGCCGCCGCAGACCTCGGTTCCGATCCGCGACAGCAACTCAGCGAAGGGAGGGTGACGGGTAAGTGAGCAGTGAACCGCTCGGCCAGTACGGAGCCCAGTACGCCCAGCCGTACGTGCACCAGCGCCGCACCTACCTGATCGGCAAGGCCCGCCCGAACGCGCCGATCGGCCGCAACCGGGAGTCCGGCGAGATCGTCCTGATCATCTTCGGGGCGTTCCTCGGCATGCTCTGGGGCCTGCTGATGCCGATCCTGCCGCTGCGGATCGGCGGCCTGATCGGCCTGCCCATGGTGGCCATCGCGGCGGTGTACGTGCCGTACCGCAGGCGGACGTTCTACAAGTGGGCGGAGATCAACCGCACCTACCGCCGGACGGTGCGCAGCGGCCGGTCGGTGTGGCGCTCGGACGTGATGGACGCCGGGACCCGGATGGACGGCCGGGAGGTGGAGGTCGGCCCGCCGCCCGGGGTGGGGCGGCTGCGCTGGCTGGCCGCGCCGTTCGGGCCGGACGAGGTCGGGGTGCTGATGCACCTGGAGCGGCGGACGGTGACGGCCGCGATCGAGATCGAGGGCCCGGGTGTCGGCCTGCGCGACTCGGAGGACCAGGAGGCGCTGGTCGACCGGTTCGGCACGCTGCTGAAGCACGTCGCCAACGGGGACGGCTTCGTGACCCGGTTGCAGATCCTGGCCCGGACGCTGCCGGCCGACCCGGACGCGCACGCCAAGGACGTCGAGCGGCGCGGGGACCACGACGCGCCGCGCTGGCTGCAGGACTCGTACGACCAGTTGCAGTCGATGGTGTCGACCTCCTCGGAGCAGCACCGGGCGTACCTGGTGGCCTGCATGCACTACACCCGCGACCTGGCGGCCGAGGCGCACGCGATGGGCCGTACGGCGACCGGTCGGCGGGCCCGGGACGACGAGGGGCTGGCGGCCGTGATGGCGCGCGAGCTGACCGACATCTGCGCCCGGCTGGCGGAGGCGGACATCCGGGTGCGCCAGCCGTTGGGGCAGGCCCGGCTCTCCTCGCTGCTGCACTCGATGTACGACCCGGACCACCCGATCGACCACATCCAGGCGATGTCCCGGCGCAACGCCTGGCCGGCCGAACTGGACGCGACCAACCCGCAGTACCTGGAGGCGAAGACCCGCGAGTCGGCGACCCGGGAGCCGTGGTGCCACGCCACCGCGTGGATCAAGGAGTGGCCGCTGACCCCGGTGGGGGTCAACTTCCTGGCGCCGCTGCTGGTGCACACCCCGGACGTGATCCGGACGGTCGCGGTGACGATGGACCTGGAGCCCACCGACGTCGCGATCGAGCGGATGCTGACCGAGAAGACCAACGACGAGGCGGAGGCCAGCCGCGCGGCCAAGATGAACCGGACGGTCGACCCGCGCGACCTGGCCCACACCGGCCGGGTGGACCAGCGCGGCGACGACCTGGCCTCCGGTGCGGCCGGGGTGAACCTGGTCGGCTACATCACGGTGTCCTCGCGCAACCCCGACGCGCTGGCCCGGGACAAGCGCACCATCCGGGCCTCGGCCGGCAAGAGCTACCTCAAGCTGGAGTGGTGCGACCGCGAGCACCACCGGGCCTTCGTCAACACCCTGCCGTTCGCGACCGGCATCCGCCGCTGACGCCCGGTCCGCACCGCTCCACCACCGCCCGTCGACCAGACCAGGAGGCCGTACATGGCGCTCGGCAACCTCTCCGAGGCGTTCACCAGCCTGATGTTCGGCAAGGTGGAGACCACCCGGCTGCCGGTGCGTACCTCCACCGGCCAGGCGCAGGCGGTCTACCTGCCCACCGCCGCGCCGGGGCTGGGCGACTCGGGCGTGATCATCGGCCGTGAGGTGTACAGCGGCAAGGGGTACGTCTACGACCCCTTCCAGCTGTACGGGCAGCAGCTGCCGGCCCCGCACTGGCTGGTGCTCGGCGAGTCCGGCAACGGCAAGTCGGCGCTGGAGAAGACGTACGTGCTGCGGCAGTTGAGGTTCCGCGACCGGCAGGTCGTGGTGCTCGACGCGCAGGGCGAGGACGGCGTCGGCGAGTGGAACCTGATCGCCAACGCGCTGGGCATAAAGTCGATCCGGCTCGACCCGATGGCCGCCCGGGACGGCGGGGTGAAGCTCAACCCGCTGGACCCGGCGATCACCCAGACCGGCCAGTTGTCGCTGCTGCGCACCATCGTCGAGGTGGCGATGGGGCGGGGCCTGGAGGAGCGGGCCGGGTTCGCGCTGAAGGCCGCGCACGCCCATGTGGTGGCGACGGTGAAGGACCGTCAGCCGGTGCTGGACGACATCATCGACACCCTGCGCAGCCCCGAGCTGTCCTCGGTGGAGTCGCTGGGCGTGGCGGTGGACGAGGTGCAGTCCTGGGGCCTGGACGTGGCACTGGTGCTGGACCGGCTGGTCGACGGCGACCTGCGCGGCATGTTCGACGGGTCGACCACCGACGGCATCGACCTGGACGCGCCGCTGATCGTCTTCGACCTCTCGCACATCGACCGCAACTCGATCGCGATGCCGATCCTGATGGCGATCGTCGGCGTGTGGCTGGAGCACACCTGGATCCGGCCGGACCGGAAGAAGCGCATCTTCCTGGTCGAGGAGGCCTGGCACATCATCAACAGCCCCTTCGTGGCACAGCTGTTCCAGCGGCTGCTGAAGTTCGGCCGCCGGCTCGGGCTCTCCTTCGTCGCGGTGGTGCACCACCTGTCCGACGTGGTGGACGGTGCGGCGGCCAAGGAGGCGTCGGCGATCCTGAAGATGGCCTCCACCCGGACGATCTACATGCAGAAGGCGGAGGAGGCGCGGTCCACCGGCCGGGTGCTGGGCCTGCCGCGCTGGGCGGTGGAGATCATCCCCACCCTGTCGCCGGGCATCGCGGTCTGGGACGTCAACGGCAATGTCCAGGTGGTCAAGCACATCATCACCGAGGCCGAGCGGCCGCTGGTGTACACCGACCGTGCGATGACCGAGGACGCGGTGGCCGAACGGGACCGGGCCGAGCGGCAGTTGGCGGCCGAGCCGGGAGTCTGAGCGGTCGGTCGGGGGTCTGAGCGGCCGGGTCGGGGGGCCTGGGCGGGTCGGGCGGGTGGTCTGGGCGGGGAGGCCCGGACGGGGGCGCCGACGCTGGTCGGACGGCGACGGTTCGTCAGGAGGTAATCCTCTCGTTACGTTCGACATCCTGACAGCTACGCGCGTTGACTCTAGGCTTCACAGGCGCAACACATCACCCAGACGCCCGGTCAAGTCCACAGCGGGCGCTCCTCCAAGGTGCAGGGGACCCTCATGCTCACCGTCAGATCCCGACGCGCGGCGCTCGCCGTCGTCGCCGCCGCAGGTCTGTTCGGCACGGTGGCCGTGCCGACGGCCGCGCAGGCCGCCGACGCCAACGCCAAGCGTCACAAGACCGTCAACCTCCAGCTGCTGGCGATCAACGACTTCCACGGCAACCTGGAGCCCCCGGCCGGTTCGTCCGGCACCATCCGGGAGATCGACCCGGCCACCGGCAAGGAGGTCTCGACCCCGGCCGGCGGCATCGAGTACCTGGCCACCGAGCTGCGCAAGGCCCGGATCCCGGCCGACGACTCGATCACCGTCGCGGCCGGCGACATCATCGGCGCCAGCCCGCTCACCTCGGCGCTCTTCCACGACGAGCCGACCATCGAGGCGATGGACAAGCTCGGCCTGGACGTCACCTCGGTCGGCAACCACGAGTTCGACGAGGGCGCGCAGGAGCTGCTGCGCATGCAGGACGGCGGCTGCCACCCGGTCGACGGCTGCTACGAGCCCGGCCGCACGTTCAAGGGCGCCAACTTCAACTACCTGTCGGCCAACGTCACCGACGAGAAGACCGGCAAGCCGCTGCTGGCCCCGTACTGGGTGACCAAGTCCCAGGGCGTGAAGGTCGGCTTCATCGGCGTCACCCTGGAGGGCACGCCGAACATCGTGACCGCCGAGGGCGTCAAGGGCCTGAAGTTCGCCAACGAGGTCACCACGATCAACAAGTACGCCGCCGAGCTCAAGGCCAAGGGCGTCAACTCGATCGTCGCGCTGATCCACGAGGGCGGGTACCCGGCCAGCAGCGTCTACAACTACGACTGCGGCCCGGCCGGCCAGGGCATCTCCGGTCCGATCGTCGACATCTCCAAGAAGCTCGACCCGTCGATCGGCGCCATCGTCACCGGCCACACCCACAACGCGTACGCCTGCACCATCCCCGACCCCAACGGCGTCCCGCGCTCGGTCACCAGCGCCGCCTCCTTCGGCCGGCTGTACACCGAGATCGACATGAAGCTGGACAAGACCACCGGCGAGATCGTCCGCCCGACGGTCAAGGCCGAGAACCACGTGGTGCGCCGCACCGTCGAGAAGGCGCCCGACATGACGGCGCTGGTCGACCACTACTCCAAGCTGGCCGCCCCGATCGCCAACCGGCCGATCGGCTACATCGCCTCGGACATCAACGGCCGCGGCAGCAGCGACCTGGAGAAGCCGCTCGGCGACCTGATCGCCGACGCGCAGGTGGAGGGGCTCGCCCCGGCCGCCAAGGGCGGGGCGCAGATCGCCTTCATGAACCCCGGCGGCATCCGCGCCGACCTGGTCTACAAGGCCTCCGGTGCCGAGGGCGACGGCGTGGTGACCTACGGCGAGGCGTTCACCGTCCAGCCGTTCACCAACATGATGCAGGTCAAGACGCTGACCGGCGCCCAGCTGGTGCAGCTGCTCCAGCAGCAGGTCAGCGGCCCCAACGCGGCCGCGCCGAAGATCCTCCAGGCGTCCTCGGGCCTCCACTACACCCTGGACATGCGCAAGACCGGCGCGGACCGGGTGGTCGTCGACTCGATCCGGCTGAACGGCGCCCCGATCGACCAGGCCGCCAAGTACCGGGTCGCGGCCAATGAGTTCCTGGCCGGCGGCGGCGACGGCTTCCCGGCCTTCGCGGCCGGCACCGACAAGCTCGTCGGCGCCTCCGACCTGGACGTCTTCGCCGCCTACCTGGGCGCCCACAGCTCGGCGGCCTCGCCGCTGAAGGCCCCGGCGCAGGACCGGATCAAGGTCATCGGCCCGGGCGTCGACATCGACTGACCGTGGGCCGGTACAGGACGGGCGGGGCGCTGTCGGGGCGCCCCGCCCGTCCTGCGTCGTCCGCCCGTCCCGCCCTATTCGGGGGCGGGGCCGCCGGGCAGCCGGACGGTCGCCAGCGCGCCCGGGCCGCCGTCCCCGGCCGGGCCCAGCGACACCTCGCCGCCCGCCTCCCGGACGCTCTGCGCGACGATCGACAGGCCCAGGCCGGAGCCGGGCAGCTGCCGCGAGGACGGCGAACGCCAGAACCGGTCGAACACGTACTGCAGTTCCTCCGGCGGGATGCCGGGGCCGTGGTCGCGGACGGTCAACACGCCCTGCTGGAGCCGGACTTCGATGGTGCCGCCGGGCGGGCTGTACTTGACCGCGTTGTCCAGCAGGTTGATCACCGCCCGTTCGAGCCCGGCGGCGTCGCCGTGCACGAACCAGGGGTCGGTCGCGGTCTCGAAGACCAGCCCCGGGCCGCGCAGCTTCGCCCGCTCGACCGCCCGCCCGGCGATCTCGTGCAGGGCCACCACGGTGGGGTTGTGGACCGGCTTGGGGGAATCCGGGCGGGACAGCTGGAGCAGGTCCCCGATCAGGACGGTGAGCTCCTGCATCTGCGCCTTCATGTTGCCCAGCAGCTTGGTCTTGGTCGCGGCGGGCAGCGGGCGGCCCGTGTCGTTGCTGCGGATCAGCAGGTCGACGTTGGTGCGCAGCGAGGTGAGCGGGGTGCGCAGCTCGTGCCCGGCGTCGGCGATCAGACGGGTCTGCCGCTCGCGGGAGTTGGCGAGGGCGGTGCTCATCGAGTTGAAGGAGGTGGAGAGCCTGGCGATCTCGTCGTCCCCCTGGACGGGGATGGTGGTGCCGACCTCCTCGGTGCGGGCGATGTGCTCGACGGCGTCGGTGAGTTGGTCGACGGGCTTGAGCGCGGACCGGGCGACCACGCGGCCGGCGATGGCGGCGAGGATGATCCCGCCGAGGGCCACGCCGCCGAGGAGGAGGGCGAGCCGCTGGAGGGAGTCCTCGATGGGCTGGGAGGGGGTCGCCACCATGACGACGACGGGCACCTGGAAGCTGTGGTTCAGGGTCAGCCGGACGATCGCGGGGTCGCCGTTGGTGTACCGGCCGTCCCGGATGATCGACTGGCCCGGCTTGAGCCGGAATCCGGCGGCGTCCGCCGACGTGGCCACGATGGCCTTGGTCGCCCCGGGGGGCAGGCAGACGCCCTCGGCCCCGGCCCGGAGGAACTGGGTGTCCCGGGGGACGGCTCCGCTGATGTCCGGGATGACGACGCCGCGCTGGTTCTCCAGCGCGGCTTCCGGGGTGGCGTAGCAGACCAGGGGGTTCCTCCCGATCGGTGCTGCGGGAGCACCCGCCAGGTCCGCCCGGACCTGGTCGTACAGCTGCTTCTCCACGATGAACCAGCAGGCCAGCGCCGACAGGGCGATGGCCACCGCGACCGCGGCCGCGCTCAGGAAGGTGAGGCGGCTGCGGAGGGAGCGGGAGCGGAGCCAGTGGGAGAGGCGCCGGCGGCGGGGGACGCCGGGTGGAGCCAGTGGCGGGGGCGGGTAGGGCGTGGGGGAGGTCACGTGGTGGCGCCGGCGGCCGGGCGCAGGGCGTAGCCGACGCCGCGCACGGTCTGGATGAGGCGGGGCATGCCGCCCTGCTCGGTCTTGCGGCGCAGGTACATCACGTAGACGTCCAGGGAGTTGGAGGAGGGTTCGAAGTCGAAGCCCCAGACGGCCTTGAGGATCTGTTCGCGGGTGAGGACCTGGCGGGGGTGGGCGAGGAACATCTCCAGCAGCATGAACTCGGTGCGGGTGAGTTCGACGGGCTTGCCGGCGCGGGTGACCTCGCGGGTGGCGGTGTTCATCCGCAGGTCGGCGAAGGCCAGCACCTCGCTCTCGTCCTCGGCGGCGGCGCGGGCGGCGGCCTCGGTGGCGAGGGCGTTGCGGCGCAGCAGGGCGCGGACGCGGGCGAGCAGTTCGTCGAGTTCGAAGGGCTTGGCGAGGTAGTCGTCGGCGCCGACGTCCAGGCCGGTGACGCGGTCGCCGACGGCGTCGCGGGCGGTGAGCATCAGGACGGGGACGGTGTCGCCGCGGGAGCGCATCCGGCGGACGGCGGTGAGGCCGTCCATCCGGGGCATCATGATGTCCAGCAGGACGAGGTCGGGCCGGTCGCGTTCGACGGATTCCAGGGCCTCGTAGCCGTCGGTGGCGGTGGCGACCTCGTAGCCCTCGAAGGCGAGGCTGCTCTCCAGGGCGTCCCGGAGGGCGGGTTCGTCGTCGACCACGAGGAGCCGGGCGGAGGGGTGGCCGGCCTCGGCGGCGGTGCGGTCGTCGGCGGACGGGGTCATGGGCTGCTGCCCTTTCTCGTCGGGTGGAGGGCCTGCTGGGGGTACCGGGGGTAATTGTCCGTCTTACAGGTTCTGGCCGGCCTCCAGTTTCGGCAGAACCTGCTTGATGTCGTTGATCGGGATGGCGAAGCCGAGGCCGACGCTGCCGGCGCTGCTGCTGCCGCCGCCGGCGGTGGAGCTGGCGCCGCTGGGGGCGTACATCGCCGAGTTGATGCCGATGACCTGGCCGTTGGCGTTGATGAGCGGGCCGCCGGAGTTGCCGGGGTTGAGGGCGGCGTCGGTCTGGAAGGCCTTGTAGGTGGTGGTGCTGCCGCTGTTCTGCTGGGGGAGGTTGCCGCGCGTGCCGGGCAGGTTGGGCAGGCCGGGCAGGCTGGGGAAGCCGAAGCCGCCGTTGCTGCTGGTGGTGCCCTCGTCGAGCTGGACGGTGACGTCGCGGTTCTCGGCGCTGATGATGCCGGAGGTGACGGTGCCGGTGAGGCCGTCGGGGTTGCCGATGGCGACGACGGGGTCGCCGACGGCCACGCCGGAGGAGTCGCCGAGGGTGGCGGGGGTGAGGTTCTTGCCGCCGCTCGCGGTGATCACGGCGACGTCGAGGGACTTGTCGGTGCCGGTGACGGTGGCCGGGGCGGTGGAGCCGTCCTTGAAGGCGACGGTGATCTGGCCACCGTCGGCGGCGGTGTCGATCACGTGGTAGTTGGTGAGGATCCGTCCGCTGGTGTCGAGGATGACGCCGGTGCCGGTGGCGGTGCCGTTGCCGTTCTTGACGGTGATCTGGACGACGCTCGGCGAGACGGCGGCGGCGATGGCCGGCACGTCGGCGCCGCCGTCGGAGCGGGCGGAGACGGGGCTGGCGACGGTGCTGGTGCGGGCGGCGGAGCCGTGCTGCTCGGCGGCGACGAACCCGCCGGTGACGCCGCCGATGACGGCGGCGACCGCGGCGACGGCGGTGACCAGGGCGAGCCGTCCGCGCAGCAGGCCGCGCCGGGCGCGGTTGCCGTGGCCGCCGGGCTGGCCGGCGGTGGGCGGCTCGGGGGGCATGGGCGGGGGCGGGGTCGGGGAGTCGAAGCCGCCTGCCGAGTGGTCCTCGTGGTACCCGTAGGCGGTCGTGGCGGCGCTGCTGCCGAGGACGGTGCCCTCGACCACGCGGGGCTCGTACGGGCCGTACTGCTCGTCGTGGTGCTGCTGCTGTTCGCTCATGCCGACCAACGTCCGCCTGGTGGATGAGGATGGCATGAGAACCGGCTCAGAAGGGTCCGAGAAGCCCGTTGGGTTCTCATAAAGCCTGGTCAGGCGGTGTGCGGTGGCAGGTGGAGCGGAGTGCGCTACTCCGCTTCCCCGGTCGGGACCGCCGCGGCGCCGCCACAGCCGCAGGAACGGCGGATCACCAGGCGGGACGGGAACTTGCGGACCCGCTCGGTGTCCGATCCGGGCACCATCAGCGAGTCGTCGAGCACCAGGTCCACGGCGGCCCGGGCCATCGCGTCGCGGTCGGAGGCGACGGTGGTCAGCGGCGGGTCGGCGAGTGCGGCCTCGGGGACATCGTCGAAGCCGGCCACCGCGAGGTCCTCCGGGACCTTCAGACCGACCTCGCGGGCGGCCCGCAGCACGCCGATCGCCTGGTCGTCGGTGGAGCAGAAGATCGCCCGCGGCCGGTCCGGCGAGCGCAGCACCCCGAGCGCGACCTCGTACGCGCCGTAGCGGTGGAAGGGCGCGTCGATCAGGTGGGGCTCGGTGGGCAGGCCGTGCGCGTCCATGGCGCGCTGCCAGCCCTCGACGTGGTCGATGACCGGGTCGCCGGGGGCGGGGGACTCGACCGGGCCGCCGAAGCAGGCCACGTACGGGTGCCCGTGTACCTCCAGCAGGTGGCGGACGACGGCCTCGGCGCCGCCCACGTCGTCGGTGACCACCGCGACGTCGTCGATCGCCTCGGGGCGGCGGTGCAGCAGCACGACCTTGGCGCCCTCCATCGCGGCGAACTCCTCGGCGGCGCGCTGCGAGGGGCCCTGGCTGACCAGGATCAGGCCGGAGACGCGCATCCCGAGGAAGGCCCGGACGTAGTGCACCTCGCGGTCGTCCACGTAGTCGGAGTTGCCGATCAGCACGAGCTTGCCGCGCTCGGAGGCGGCCCGTTCCACGGCGTGCGCCATCTCGGCGAAGAAGGGCTGGCGGGCGTCCGGGACGACCATGCCGATCAGGTTGGTCCGGCGGGAGGCCATCGCCTGGGCGACGCTGTTCGGCCGGTAGCCGAGCTGCTCGATCGCGGCGAGGACCTTCTCCCGGGTCGCGGGCGCGACCGGGCGCGGCCCGTTGTTGATGACGTAGCTGACGACCGCGGTCGAGGTACCAGCCAGCCGGGCTACATCGTCGCGCGTCACTTTGGCCACGGGGGGAGTCTACGCGTGTGGCGTGCGCGTCGGCAGTGGGACCTGGGGCCCGTCTTCGAACTCCCGCCTGCGTGGCGGCGTTGGGGCACGCACCTCGCCGCGTTGTCGTCGGTCGCCGATGGCCCCCAGCCTCCGGCCGGGAGGTGCCCCCACCGCAGTGGCTCCCTCCTCCGCCTTGCGATGCACGCACCCCAACGCCGCCACGCCCGCCCTCCGGGCGGACGACGGGAGTTCGAAGACGGGCCCCAGGGCTTTCCGTCAGGGCTTTCGGCAGGTGCCGGGGAGCGAACCGGACAAGCCGGGCGGGGGCGGCCCGCCCGGCCGTCGGTCAGGCCTCCAGCGGCGCCGAGGGGCGCTGGGCGAGCTCCGGGCGCTCGCCCTTCTCCGGCTTCTCCGGGACGACGAAGCGGTAGCCGACGTTGCGCACGGTGCCGATCAGCTGCTCGTGCTCGACGCCGAGCTTGGCGCGCAGCCGGCGGACGTGCACGTCCACCGTCCGGGTACCGCCGAAGTAGTCGTAGCCCCAGACCTCCTGCAGCAGCTGGGCCCGGGTGAAGACCCGGCCGGGGTGCTGGGCGAGGTACTTGATCAGCTCGAACTCCTTGAAGGTGAGGTCGAGCGCCCGGCCCTTGAGCTTGGCGGAGTAGGTGGCCTCGTCGACCGTGAGGTCGCCGTTGCGGATCTCCATCGGGCTGTCGTCGGTGCTGATGTGGAGCCGGCCGAGTGCGAGCCGCAGCCGGGCCTCGACCTCGGCGGGGCCGGCCGTGTCCAGCAGGACGTCGTCGATGCCCCACTCGGCGGTGACGGCGGCGAGGCCGCCCTCGGTCACCACCAGGATCAGCGGGCAGCCGATGCCGGTGGAACGCAGCAGCTGGCAGAGGCTGCGGATCTGCGGCAGGTCGCGCCGGCCGTCGACCAGGATGACGTCCGCACTGGGGGTGTCCACCAGGGCGGATCCCTCGGCGGGGGCCACCCGGACGTTGTGCAGCAGCAGGCCGAGGGCCGGCAGCACCTCCGCGGAGGGTTGCAGAGCGTTGGTGAGGAGGAGGAGAGAACTCATACCCGGTAGTCCCCTTTCCGGGTCGTCGCGGTCGCGTTACGGCTGCCGCCACAGCCGGATGGCGCACGTGCTGAGGTCGGGGGGAGGTGGACGGACGCCCGAGGAGCGCCGGAGGGCCGGCCGGTGCGCAGGACGCGACGGCGCACGCGCCGAGGGTCCCGCAACCCTTGGCGCACCGTTTCTGTCCTGTTCATCCCGCGAACCCTCCGGTTTGTTCCGGTCCCGGGCGGCGGCCCGGGTGCCGGGTGGACACCCCGGCCGGCCGGGGCACGTCGTCGTGCCGCGTGGGGCGGGGCGGTTCCCGCGACGCGCCGGGGGTGGGCCGACGAATCGCAAGAATGTCCGTACTGGCGTCCTGAAAGCACAAAAGGACCCGGGGGCGACTCTGCCCGGATCCCTCTTGGACGTCGAGGATAGCCGACGGCCATCCGCGCCGGGAGGGCTCGAATCCGGCGGTTCGCCCAATCCGGGCGCGCGCCGGGTGAGCCTGGACACAGCTTCGAGCCGTCCTCCGGGCCCCCTCGGCCAGGGCGATTGCCGCTCGTGGCGGCGGACACGCCATCATGGGACGCACATCGGCGGCGCCGTGCGAGTCCATCTTTCGGGTGGTCGGGCGGCCCGGTGGCGAGCCGGACCGGGGCACCGGGGCCGGGCGAGGACGACGAGAAGGGGTGGCCCCGATGGGTGCGACCACGGAGCCCGCGAGCGGCGCCCGGGTGCGCGGGACGATCCGCTACTGGGCGGCCGCGAAGTCCGAGGCCGGGCTGGCCGAGGAGCCGTACGAGGCGGTGACCCTGGCGGAGGCGCTGGCACAGGCCAGGCGGCGGCACGCGGACCGGCCGAAGCTCGTCCAGTTGCTCGGGCACTGCTCCTACCTGGTCGACGGCTCCCAGGTCGGCGGCCGGGACCACACGACCGTGGCCCTCACCGAGGGCGGCACGGTCGAGGTGCTGCCGCCGTTCGCGGGAGGCTGAGCGGCGTGACGGACATGAACAACGCGAACCAGGGCGGCTACGGCGAGTGGCCGCAGCAGCCCCCGCCGCCCCAGCCGCCCTACCGGCATCCGCAGCAGCAGCAGCCCCAGCCGCAGCACCCGCAGCACCCGTACCCGCAGGCCCAGGCGCCGCAGCCGGGGCAGCAGCCGCCGTACGGCTACCCGGGGTACGGGCAGCCGCCGATGGACGACGCGGCGACCACGCTGCTGCCGCCCGTCCCCCCGATGGAGGACGCGGCCGCGACGACGCTGCTGCCGCCGGTGGTCGTGTCCGGCGCGAGGCCGCCCGCCCCGCCGGCCTGGACGCCCGCCCCGCCGCCGCCGGCACGGCACGCCGCGCCGCCGCAGGCCCGGCACGCCGCTCCGGCGCCGGGCCCGCAGCGGGCGGCCCCGCCGATGGCGCCCCCGCAGCAGGGAG
>NZ_JBHXML010000100.1:0-30559 GCF_042720345.1 Kitasatospora sp. NPDC058478
TGGCGGATCAGCCCGCGGCGTTGGGCGCCCGGCTGGGCGTGCGCCCGAATCGTCCTCGTACTGGACGTACTTGGGCGATTCGGGCGTGCGTCCAGGCGGGATGCCCGGCGTCGCGGGCCCGGCAAGATCGGCCGGACAGGACCTTGCTGTGCCGCCTGCCGTCAGCGCATGGAGCCCGTGCGCAGGAGGGTGCGGATGACGCGCATCGCGACCGAGAGGCTGGACAGCTCGTAGTTGTCCGAACCCCTTATGTCGTCGAGGGTGCTCTTGGCGCGGTTCAGCAGGGTGGAGTTGAGGTCCGCCCAGGCGGTGTAGCGCTCCTCGGGGGTGGCGCCCTCGGGGCCGCAGGCCAGGATGTCGGCGGTCAGCGCCGCGTGCGCCGCGAAGAGGTCCTCGCGGATCGCGGCCCGGGCCATGGACGACCAGCGGTCGGTGCGGGGCAGGTCGATGATGCGGTCGAGCAGGTGCGAGATCTGCAGGCGGTCGCCCAGGTCGTAGTAGAGCTCGGCGACCTCGGCGACGTCCTTGCCGGAGCGGTCCGCGACCTCGGTGATGTCCAGGGTCGGGAAGACCGAGGACAGCCCGGCGATCCGGGTGACCAGCTCGTCCGGCACGCCGGCCGCGGCGAGCTCGCCCTGGATGCCCTCGAACCAGGTCAGGTCCTCGCCGCGCAGCGGCTTGGGCAGCGAGCCCCAGACCTGGCTGACCCGGTCGTGGAAGAACTCGATGGTGCCGGCGATGTCGAGCGGCTGGCGGCGGTTGTTGAGCATCCACCGGGTGGCGCGCTCGACCAGGCGCCGCGAGTGCAGCCGCATCTTGGTCTGGATCCGGGCCGGGACCTTGTTGTCCAGGCCCTCGATCTCGGCCCAGATCTCCTCCAGGCCGAAGACGGCCCGCGCGGCGGTGTGCGTCCGGGCGATCTCCTCGTAGGTCGCGCCGGTCTCCTCCTTCAGGCGGAAGGCGAAGGTGCAACCACCGCGGTTGATCGTGTCGTTGACGATCAGCGTGGTGATGATCTCGCGGCGCAGCGCGTGGTTGTCGATCGCGTCGGCGAACTTCGCCCGCAGCGCGCTCGGGAAGTAGTCGTGCAGCGCGGTGCGGAAGTACGGGTCGTCCGGCAGGTCAGTGGCCAGCAGCTCGTCGGCCAGGATGATCTTGGTGTACGCGAGCAGGACGGACATCTCCGGCTGCGACAGGCCGCGGCCGCCCTGCTGGCGCTCGCGGATCTGGCGCTCGGCGGGCAGGAACTCCAGGCCCCGGTCGAGCCGGCCGGCCCGCTCGAAGCGGTTGATCATCCGGGAGTGGACGTTGACCATGCTGTGCGCCTGGGCGACGGCGTTGGCCAGCACCACGTTCTGCGCGTAGTTGTTGCGCAGCACCAGGTGGCCGACCTCGTCGGTCATCTCGGCGAGCAGGACGTTGCGCTGCTTGACCGTCATGTCGCCGTCGGTGACGACCTGGTTGAGCAGGATCTTGATGTTGACCTCGTGGTCCGAGGTGTCCACGCCGGCCGAGTTGTCGATGGCGTCGGTGTTGATCCAGCCGCCGGCGCTCTCGGGGCCGCCGACCGCGGCGTACTCGATGCGGCCGAGCTGGGTGCAGCCGAGGTTGCCGCCCTCGCCGATGACGCGGGCCCGGACCTGGTCGCCGTTGACGCGGATGGCGTCGTTGGCCTTGTCGCCGACCTCGGCGTTGGTCTCGGTGGAGGCCTTGACGTAGGTGCCGATGCCCCCGTTCCAGAACAGGTCGACCGGTGCCTGGAGGATCGCCTTCATCAGCTCGGCCGGGGTGAGCCGGGTGTCCTGGACGCCGAGGGCGGCCCGGACCTGCGTGCTGAGCTGGATCGACTTGGCGGTGCGCGGGAAGACGCCGCCGCCGGACGAGATCAGCGACTTGTCGTAGTCGTCCCAGGAGCTGCGGGGCAGTTCGAAGAGCCGGCGCCGCTCGGCGTAGGAGGCGGCGGCGTCCGGGTTCGGGTCGAGGAAGATGTGGCGGTGGTCGAAGGCGGCGACCAGGCGGATGTGCTCGCTGAGCAGCATGCCGTTGCCGAAGACGTCGCCGGACATGTCGCCGATGCCGATGACCTTGAAGTCCTCGGTCTGGGTGTCGACGCCGAGTTCGCGGAAGTTGCGCTTGACCGACTCCCAGGCGCCGCGGGCCGTGATGCCCATGCCCTTGTGGTCGTAGCCGGCCGAGCCGCCGGAGGCGAACGCGTCGCCCAGCCAGAAGCCGTAGGACTCGGCGACGCCGTTGGCGATGTCGGAGAAGGTCGCGGTGCCCTTGTCGGCGGCGACGACGAGGTAGGTGTCGTCCTCGTCGTGGCGGACGACGTCGGCCGGGTGGACGACCTCGCCGGCGACCAGGTTGTCGGTGATGTCGAGCAGCGCGGAGATGAACGTCTTGTACGAGGAGATGCCCTCGGCCAGCCAGGCGTCCCGGTCGACCGACGGGTCCGGCAGCTGCTTGGCGACGAAGCCGCCCTTGGCGCCGACCGGCACGATGACGGTGTTCTTGACCATCTGCGCCTTGACCAGGCCGAGGATCTCGGTGCGGAAGTCCTCGCGCCGGTCGGACCAGCGCAGACCGCCGCGGGCGACCTTGCCGAAGCGCAGGTGCACGCCCTCGACCTGCGGCGAGTACACCCAGATCTCGAACGCGGGGCGCGGGGCCGGCAGGTCCGGGATGGCCTTCGGGTCGAACTTCATCGACACGTAGGAGTGCCAGTCACCGGAGCCGTCGTGCTGGAAGAAGTTGGTCCGCAGGGTGGCCGTGATGAGGTGCAGGAAGGAGCGCAGGATGCGGTCCTCGTCCAGCGAGACGACCTCGTCGAGCGCGCCGGACAGCTCCTCCAGGATGCCCTCGGTCAGCTCGGCGGCGCCCTGCTGGTGGCTGGGGCTCAGCCGGGCCTCGAACAGGTTGACCAGCAGCCGGGTGGTGTGGGTGTTGTTGCGGAGCGCGTCCTCCATGTAGTCCTGGGAGAACGTGGAGCCCGCCTGGCGCAGGTACTTGGCGTACGCGCGCAGCACCGTCGCCTGGCGCCAGGTCAGCCCGGCGGTGAGGACCAGCTCGTTGAAGCCGTCGTTCTCGGCCTTGCCGGTCCAGGTGGCGGCGAAGGTCTCCTGGAAGCGCTCGCGGGCCTCGTCGGTGAGCTCGGTGGCCTCGCGCAGCTTCAGGCCGAAGTCGTACACCCACGCGGTGGTGTCGTCGGAGCGGCGCAGCGCGTACGGGTGCTCGTCCAGCACCTCGACGCCCAGGCGCTGGAGCACCGGCAGGACCTCGGTCAGCGAGATCGGGCCGCCGACCCGGTAGACCTTGAAGCGGCGCTCGTCGGCGCCGGCACCGACCGGCTGGTACAGGTTGAGGCGGAAGTCGCCCTCGCCGTGCAGCGACTCGATCTGCTTGATGTCGGCGACGGCGGTGCGCGGCGGGAAGTCGGCGCGGTAGCCGTCGGGGAAGGCGTTGGCGTACTTGTGGCCGAGCTCGGCGGCCTTCTCCTCGCCCAGTTCGGTGTGCAGCTGGTCGTGGAAGCCGTCCATCCAGAACCGGGCGGCCTCGGCGAGGCGGTTCTCGATCCGCTCGATGTCGGAGTCGGTGAGCTGCGGCAGTTCGGTGCCGGGGGCGACGCGGACCACGAAGTGCAGACGGGTCAGCACCGACTCGGTGGCGTACACCGTGTAGTCGATGGTGGCGCCGTTCAGCTCTTCCTTGAGGATGTCGGTGAGCAGCAGCCGGATCCGGGTGGTGTAGCGGTCGCGCGGCAGGTAGATGAACGCGGAGAAGTAGCGCCCGTACTCGTCCTGGCGCAGGAAGAGCCGCAGCTTACGGCGCTCCTGGAGGTACAGCACGCTGGTGGCGATGGAGATCAGCTCGGAGGCCGCGGTCTGGAACATCTCGTCCCGCGGGAAGGTCTCCATGATCTGCAGCAGGTCGCGGCCGTCGTGGCTCTCGCTGGAGAAGCCGGAGCCTTCGAGCACCTCCTGCACCTTGCGGCGCACGACCGGGATGCGGGTGACCGACTCGGTGTAGGCGGCGGAGGAGAACAGGCCGAGGAAGCGGCGCTCGCCGATCGGCTCGCCGGCGGCGTTGAACTTCTTCACGCCGACGTAGTCCAGGTAGGACGGGCGGTGCACGGTGGAGCGGCTGTTGGCCTTGGTGAGGACGAGCAGCTTCTTCTCGTGGGCCTTGGCGCGGACCGGCGCGGAGAGGCGGCCGAAGGCCTCGCTGGCCGGGTGGTGGTGGTCGTCGTGGCCGCGCGGGTCTGAGCGCAGGATGCCGAGGCCGGTCCCGGCGACGGCCTTCAGGACCTCCTCGCCCTCGTGCCCGGCCAGGTCGTACTCGCGGTAGCCGAGGAAGGTGAAGTGGTCGTCGGCGAGCCAGCGCATCAGCTCCCAGGCCTCGCCGACCTCCTGCTCGGGCAGGCCGGTCGGGGGCTCCTCGGCGAGCTCGTCGGCCAGGCGCAGCGCGCTCTCGCGCATCTTGCTCCAGTCCTCGACGACCTCGCGGACGTCGCCGAGCACCCGGCGCAGGTCGGCCTCGATCGCGCGCAGGTCGTCGCGGTCGGTCTCGCGGTCGATCTCGATGTGCATCCACGACTCGACGCTCGCGTCGGCGGGCCACTCGGCGCCGGCGGCCTGGCTGCGGGAGCAGGCGTCGACGTCCAGGATCTCCAGCAGCTTGCCGGTGATGTCACGGCGGACGACCAGCTGGGGGTGGATCACGACGTGGATGGCGCGGTCCTGGCGGGACAGCTCGTTGGTGACGGAGTCGACCAGGAAGGGCATGTCGTCGGTGACGACCTCGACCACGGTGTGGCCGCAGGACCAGGCGTTCTCCTCGACCGAGGGGGTGTGCACCCGCACCTCGGCGGTGCCCTGCGGGCGCTTGAGGCCCAGCCGGTAGTGGGAGGCCGCCGCGCCGTAGACGTCGACCGGGTCGCGGTCGACCAGGTCCTCGGGCGCGGTGTGGAGGTAGTAGTGGTGCAGGTACGCGGTCAGAGCGCCGTTGCTCAGACCTTCCCCCGGCGCCGCTCCCCCCACCTGGCTGTTCTCAGCGGCTGCGGCTGCTTTCTTGAGCAGGTCGGCCTTGGCTGCGTCCAGCTTGGTCTGCATGACTTCTTGGCTCCTGTCGCGCGCCGTTGCGTGACTCGGTGGTGTGTGGGTGTACACCGACGGGTCACTCGCAATCCTGCCGCACCTTCCGACTGAAAAGGCTTCATGGCGCGCATGAAATTCCTTCGCAATGGGTAGGACGATTCGTCCTGCGGAGCCACCCGACGACGCCAGCCAGCCTAACCGGATCAATCGAAGGTGGACAGGGACAGGGAGGCGCAAACTCGCAGGATGATCGGTCCGTCCTGGACACCATGTCCAAACCGGAGCCTCCCGTTCACTCTCAGCCCATGTGCGGGTACCGCAGGTCCGTGGGGGGAACGAAGGTCTCCTTGATCGCGCGGGCCGAGGTCCAGCGCAGGAGGTTCTGGGCGGCGCCCGCCTTGTCGTTGGTGCCGGAGGCCCGGCCGCCGCCGAAGGGCTGCTGGCCGACGACCGCGCCGGTCGGCTTGTCGTTGATGTAGAAGTTCCCGGCGGTGAACCTCAGCGCCTCCACCGCCTGGGCGATGGCGTAACGATCCTGCGCGATCACCGAGCCGGTCAGGCCGTACGGGGCGCCGGAGTCGACCCGGCGCAGCACGTCATCCCAGCGGGCGTCCTCGTAGACGTGGACGGCCAGGATCGGGCCGAAGTACTCCGTCCGGAAGATCTCGTTGCGGTAGTCGGAGGAGACCAGCACGGTCGGCCGGACGAACCAGCCGATCGCGTCGTCGTACTGGCCGCCCGCCGCCAGCTCGATCGTCGAATCGGCCTTGGCCCGCTCGATGGCGTCCCGGTTCTTCTCGAAGGCGCGCCGGTCGATGAGGGCGCCCATGAAGTTGGAGAGGTCGGTGACGTCGCCCACCGTGAGCGCGTCCACCTCGGCCAGCAGCTCGTCCTTGATCTTCTGCCAGAGGCTGCGCGGCAGGTAGGCCCGGGAGAGCGCCGAGCACTTCTGGCCCTGGTACTCGAACGCGCCGCGGACCAGCGCCGCCTTCAGGATCGCCGGGTCGGCCGAGCGGTGCGCCAGCAGGAAGTCCTTGCCGCCGGTCTCGCCGACGATCCGCGGGTACGCCCGGTAGCCGCCGATGTTGGCGCCGATGGTCTGCCAGAGCGACTGGAAGGTGGCGGTGGAGCCGGTGAAGTGCAGCCCGGCGAGCGCCGGATCGGCGAGGGCCACCGCGGACAGCTGGACGCCGTCGCCGGTGACCAGGTTGATCACCCCGGGCGGCAGACCGGCCGCCTCCAGCAGCCGCATCAGGTAGTACGCGGCCAGGGTCTGGGTCGGCGCGGGCTTCCAGACCACGGTGTTGCCCATCAGCGCGGGCGCGGTCGGCAGGTTGCCGGCGATCGCGGTGAAGTTGAACGGGGTGATCGCGTAGACGAAACCCTCCAGCGGGCGGTGGTCCACCCGGTTCCAGACGCCCGGCGCGGAGATCGGCTGCTCGGCCAGGATCCGCCGGGCGAACTGGACGTTGAACCGCCAGAAGTCGATCAGTTCGCAGGCGGAGTCGATCTCGGCCTGCTGCGCGGTCTTGGACTGGCCGAGCATGGTGGCCGCGTTGAGGGTCTCCCGCCAGGGCCCGGCCAGCAGGTCGGCGGCCCGCAGGAAGACCGCCGCCCGGTCGTCGAAGGACAGCGACCGCCACTGCCGGCCCGCCGCGAGCGCCGAGTCCACCGCCGCGCGGGCGTCCTCCCGGGTGGCGTTGCCGAGCACCCCCAGCTTGGCGGCGTGGTGGTGCGGCTGGACCACGTCGATCCGCTCACCGCCGCCGAACCGCTGCTCGCCGCCGATGGTCATCGGCAACGGGATCTGCTCGGCCGCCAGCTCGTCCAGCCGCCGGACCAGCCGGCCCCGCTCCGGGCTGCCGGGCGCGTACCCCAGCACCGGCTCGTTGACCGGGAGGGGCACCTCGGTGACTGCGTCGATCGGCATGGCGGCTCCGTCCTGCTGACTGCTCCGGTGGGAGGGCCCGATCCCACCGGACAGGCCCTGGTCCAGCCTGACCAGCGGCCACGCGATCCGCCCGCTCAGACACGCGGACGGCGGACGTGGCGCCCGCCACGCCCGCCCCGGCCGGTCAGCCCCGCCCCAGCCGCCCGGCCAGCTCGACCGCCTCCGCCAGGCTGTCCACCACCGGCACCCCGAGCGGCTCCAGCTTCTCCCGGGTGTGCGAGCCGCCGGTGTAGAGCACCGCGCGCGCACCCGCGCCCAGGGCCGCCCGGGCGTCGTCCGCCGCGTCGCCGATCAGCACCGTACGGGCCGGATCCACCCGCTCGCCGAGCGCGGCCAGGTGCCGGGCCAACTGCTCCGCCTTCTGGCCGCCGGACGGGCCGCTGCGGCCGTCCACCCGCAGGAACCGGCCGGTCAGGCCGAAGGCGTCGACCAGCGGCAGCAGCTTCTCGTGCTCGTACATCGACAGCAGCGACTGGCTGTGCCCGGCCTCCCGCCAGCCGTCCATCAGCTCGTGCACGCCGTCCGTCAGCCCGCAGGCCGGGCTCAGCTCCCGGTAGCGGTCGTGGAAGGCCTCGTCCAGCCGGAGCCACTCCTCCTGGGACGGCATCCGGCCGAGCAGCCGCTCGTAGAACCGGGGGATCGGGATCTCGTACTGCTCGCGGTACTCCCGCATGGTCATCGGCCCGACGCCGATGGTCGCGAACGCGGCGTTGCTCGCGCCGAGCACCGCCTCCATGTCGTGGAAGAGCGTGCCGTTCCAGTCCCAAACGATGTGTGTAGCCACGCGCGAAACGGTAGCCCCGACCACCGACACGCCGGTAGGACGGGGCTCACGCACCCCTCTGCTCCGCTCGGGTGCACCCGGCCGTTCAGGCCAGCAGCGCGGAGATCTCCTGGGTGGCGAACCAGAGCAGGTCGTGGTCCTCGGCCCCGTCCACGGTGAACTGGGCGTCCTGGTCGCCCGCGTCGGCCGCGGCCACCGCCGCCACCGCGGCCGCGACGTCCTCGACCACCTCGCCGTCGGCGACGTCCGCGTGCACCGCCGCCGCCTTCGCCAGCGGCAGCGGGCCGGCCAGCACGACCCGGCCGAGCGAGGCCTGGTCCTGGTACTCGTCGCCGGGGAACGGCCGGACGGCCGAGTCGGCCACGTCCAGGGCCACCACGACCCGGCGGCGCGGGGCGTCCGGGTCGGCGGCCAGCAGCCGCAGGGAGGACTGCGCGGCCCGGTTCAGCGCCGCGTACTCCAGCTCCTCCAGGTCGTCACTGACGTACCACTCGCGCAGCGCGGGCGTCACGGCGTAGGCCGCGGACTGGTCCAGGGCACCACCCGGGTGCGCCGCCGCCAGGCCGTTCAGGGTGGTGGGCACGTACACGCGCATCGGTGGCACTCTCCGGTTCGTCCAGCGGCACAGCTTCCAGCGCCCCAAGAATAAGCGCCGCCGGGCCGGGCGTGATCACCTCGGCCCGACTCAGCGGGCGGCCCGCAGGGCCTCGCCGCACGTGTGCAGGGCGCTCTCCAGCACCGCGTCGCGGCGGGCCGGGTCCATCATGTTCGGGCCCATCACGGCCAGGTCGGCCGGGGTCGGCGCGAGCAGCCGCACCCGTACGCCCTCGGCCCGCAGCAGCACGGCCTCGCGCAGCAGCTGCCGGGTGACGGCGCGGCGGTAGCGGCTGACCAGCTGGGCCAGCACGCCGCGCGGGCGGTCCCGGGCGCGCCACTCGCGCAGCGCGGCGAGGGAGCCCGCGAGCCCGCTGGTGCCGGCGACCCCGCCGGCGTCGGCGTCGGCACGGTCGGCGCGGGGGCGCAGCCGCAGGGCCATCGGGGCGAGCACGTACACCTCGTCCAGGCCGCGGCCGAGCAGCAGGTCGGCGTTGGTGGCGGACCAGCAGCCGCCGTCCACGTACGCCGAGCCGTTCAGCCGCACCGGCGCGAACCAGCCGGGGATCGAGCAGGAGGCCATCACCGCGTCGGCGACCGCGACCGCCGGGGCGTCCGGGTCCCCGAAGACCACCCGGCGGCCGCTGCGGTAGTCCACGGCCGCCACCCGCAGCACCGCCGCTCCGGCCCCGGCGTCGGCCTCGCCGTCGGCGCCCGGCGGCGGCCAGCCGCCCGGGCCGAGCAGGCCGCGCACCAGCTCGCCGACCGGGGCCAGCGAACCGCGGCCGGGCGGCGCCATCGCCGACACCATGGTCAGCAGCGGGTACTCGCGCGGGTGCCGGACGGCGTCCCGCAGCAGGCCGGGCGAGCCGATGCCGGCCCCGGGGCGGGGCGGCAGCGCGCCGCCGGCGGCCGTGTCGTAGTCGAAGTCCACCCCGGCCAGCGGGCCGTCGGTGATCGGCAGGCCGCGCTGGTGGTCGCGCAGTTGCTCGGTGCGGACCCCGCCGGCCAGCATCGCGCCGAGGATCGAGCCCGCCGAGGTGCCGAGCAGCACGTCCGCGTGGCCCGGCCGCCAGCCGGTGGCCTCCTCGACGGCGCAGAGCGCGCCGACCGTCCAGGCCGCGCCGAGCATCCCGCCGCCGCCCAGCACCAGGCCGCGCCGGGGTGCGTCCCCGGTCGGCGGGGCGGTGCCCGCGGCTGCCGGAGCCGGAACCGCCGCTACCCGTGTCGTCATCGCGACCGCCCGTCGTCGTGGGTGCGGTCGTGGCCGCCCGGCCCCGTCCCGCTCCGCGCGGTTCCCGATCAGGCTCCGATGGTGCGCGCCGACGGCCCGGCGCCGCAACGGGGGCGGCGGTTCGGGCCACCCGGTCCGGCGCATCGAACCGTCCTCTTTCGGACCGTACGGCCCGCCCACGCACGTCAATCGGGCACCGCACGACCGCGCGCCGGGCCCGGCACCGCACTGATCGATTCACTCGGATAGGTGAACTTGCCGGTCACTCCGGGAGCAGCGGCAAAAGCCCTTGCCGCCCGACGCGGCGCACCGCTAGCAAGGACCCGTCCGCACCCGTACCACCTTGCCCAGGAGCCCGCCGTGACCGCACCGCTCACCGCCCGCCCGCACCGCCGGCCGCGCACGACCGCCGCCCACGACCCGGCCGGGCGCCGCCCGCGCCACCCCCGCGCCGCCTGCACCGGCCCGGGCGGCCACGATCCCCGGGCGCTGGCCTCCCGCTTCGCCCACCAGCTGGTCGAGGTGCTCACCGGCGCCCGGCCCTCCGGCCAGCTGATGCGGCACACCAGCCTGGACGGCTACGGGCAGCTCGCCTCCCTGGTCCGGGCCGGCGCGCTGCGCCGCGGCGGCGCCGCCGACCGGCCCCGGCTGGGCCCGGTGCACGACCGCTCGCCCTCGCCCGACGCGGTCGAGGCCTGCGTCCGGGTCGACCTCGGCCGGCGGCACCACATGGTGGCCTTCCGGCTGGAGCAGCGCGGCCAGGCCGGGCAGTGGCAGTGCACCGCCGTGGAGGCCCGATGACCACGGCAGTCGCAGCGACCACGGCAGTCGCAGCGGCCAGGGCGGCCACAGCGGCCCCCACGACCGCGCGGCGGCCCGGGACGGCGCAGGGCGCCGCCCCCGTCCGGGAGCGGCGCCCTGTGCGGCGTCCTGCGGCCTGCTCAGCCCTTGCGGCGGCGGCCCTTGGCCGACTTCGCGGCCTTGCGGCGCTCGGCGCGGGTCAGCCCGTCGCCCTCGTCCTCCGGCCCGAGGTCCTCGAAGTCGCCCTCGATGACACCGCCGCCGACCTCGTCCGAGGGGGCCGTGTAGTGCAGCCGCTGCGGCTTCGGGGCCTCCAGGCCCTTGGCCTTGATCTCCGGGCGGGCGGCGTCCTTCTCCAGCTTGTCGAGCAGCACCTCGGCGTCCGCGATCGGGACCTCCTCGACCTGCTGCTCGACCTGGACCTCCAGGTTGAACAGGTAGCCGACGGACTCCTCCTTGATGCCCTCCATCATCGCGGTGAACATGTCGAAGCCCTCGCGCTGGTACTCGATCAGCGGGTCGCGCTGCGCCATGGCCCGCAGGCCGATGCCCTCCTGGAGGTAGTCCATCTCGTAGAGGTGCTCGCGCCAGCGGCGGTCCAGCACCGACAGCACGACCCGGCGCTCCAGCTCACGCATGATCTCGGCGCCGAGCTGGTCCTCGCGGGCGCCGTACTGCGCCTGGATGTCCTCCTGGACGACCTTGACCAGGAACTCGGAGGTCATCCCGGCGGAACCGCCGGCCTCCTCCTCCAGCTCCTCCAGGTCCAGGGTGACCGGGTAGAGCTGCTTGAGCGCGGTCCAGAGCTTCTCCAGGTCCCAGTCGTCCTCGAAGCCCTCGCCGGTGGCCGCCTTGACGTAGGCCTCGACGGTGTCGTCCATGAAGTGGCCGACCTGCTCCTGCAGGTCCTCGCCCTCCAGCACGCGGCGGCGCTCGCCGTAGATGACCTCGCGCTGGCGGTTCAGCACCTCGTCGTACTTGAGGACGTTCTTGCGGATCTCGAAGTTCTGCTGCTCGACCTGGGTCTGCGCGGAGGCGATCGCCCGGGTGACCATCTTGGACTCGATCGGCACGTCCTCGGGCACGTTGGCCATCGACAGCACGCGCTCGACCATGCCGGCCTTGAACAGGCGCATCAGGTCGTCGCCCAGCGACAGGTAGAAGCGGGACTCGCCCGGGTCGCCCTGACGGCCGGAGCGGCCGCGCAGCTGGTTGTCGATCCGGCGGGACTCGTGCCGCTCGGTGCCCAGCACGTAGAGGCCGCCGGCCTCCTTGACCTCGTCCTGCTCCGCCTTGACCGAGGCCTTGGCCTTCTCCAGGGCGGCGGGGAACGCGGCCTCGTACTCCTCCGGGGTCTCGGTCGGGGTGAGCCCGCGCTGCGCCAGCTCGGCCGCCGCGAGGTGGTCGGAGTTGCCGCCGAGCATGATGTCGGTACCGCGGCCGGCCATGTTGGTGGCGACGGTCACGGCGCCCTTGCGGCCCGCCTGCGCGACGATCTGCGCCTCGCGCTCGTGGTGCTTGGCGTTCAGCACCTCGTGCGGGATGCCGCGCTTGCGCAGCTCCTGCGACAGGTACTCGGACTTCTCCACCGACACGGTGCCGACCAGCACCGGCTGGCCCTTCTCGTGCTTCTCGGCGATGTCCTCGACCACGGCGGCGAACTTGGCCGGCTCCGACTTGTAGATCAGGTCGGGCTGGTCGATGCGCAGCGGGTTCTTGTTCGTCGGGATCGGCACCACGCCGAGCTTGTAGATCTGGTGGAACTCGGCGGCCTCGGTGGTGCCGGTACCGGTCATGCCGGCGAGCTTGTCGTACAGGCGGAAGAAGTTCTGCAGGGTGATGGTGGCCAGCGTCTGGTTCTCGTTCTGGACCTCCACCCCCTCCTTCGCCTCGATCGCCTGGTGCATGCCCTCGTTGTAGCGGCGGCCGGCCAGGATGCGGCCGGTGTGCTCGTCGACGATCATGACCTCGCCGTTCATGACGACGTAGTCCTTGTCCGCCCGGTACAGCTCCTTCGCCTTGATGGCGTTGTTCAGGAAGCCGACCAGCGGGGTGTTCACCGACTCGTAGAGGTTGTCGATGCCGAGGTAGTCCTCGACCCGGGTGACGCCCTCCTCCAGGATGCCGACGGTGCGCTTCTTCTCGTCGACCTCGTAGTCGCGGTCGATCTTCAGGCGCAGCACCAGCTTGGCGAAGTCGGCGTACCACTTGGTCGCCTGGTCGGCCGGGCCGGAGATGATCAGCGGGGTGCGGGCCTCGTCGATGAGGATCGAGTCGACCTCGTCGACGACCGCGAAATTGTGGCCGCGCTGGACGAGTTCGTCCTTCGACCAGGCCATGTTGTCGCGCAGGTAGTCGAAGCCGAACTCGTTGTTCGTGCCGTACGTGATGTCCATCGAGTACTGGTGCTTGCGCTCGGCGGGCGTCATGTTGCCGAGGATCACACCGACTTCGAGGCCGAGGAAGCGGTGCACCCGGCCCATCCACTCCGAGTCGCGCTCGGCGAGGTAGTCGTTGACGGTGATCAGGTGGACGCCCTTGCCGGTGAGCGCGTTCAGGTACGCGGGCAGGGTGCCGACGAGGGTCTTGCCCTCACCGGTGCGCATCTCGGCCACGTACCCGTGGTGCAGGGCCGCACCACCCATGAGCTGAACGTCGTAGTGCCGCTGACCGAGCACCCGCTTGGCGGCCTCGCGCACCGTGGCGAACGCCTCGGGGAGGATGTCGTCCAGGGTCTCGCCGTCCGCGAGCCGCTGCTTGTACTCGTCGGTCAGCGCGCGCAGCTCGGCGTCGGTGAGGTTGACGAAGTCCTCTTCGATGGAGTTGACCTGGGCAGCAATCCGCTGCAGCTTGCGAAGGATCTTGCCTTCGCCGGCGCGCAGGATCTTGTCGAAGACGGACACTTGGGCGGGCTCCTTGCCTGTATTGGCACTGGACGACTGCACGGCGGGTTCACCCCACCGCACGGGCCATCGTATGCGAGGAGTCCAATGCCCCGGGAGGTGCGTCAGCACGGTATTCCCGTGTCACCCGCGCGAGCACTTGATCCGATAGCACCGTCCACCGGGACAAACCGGTCAGCGGATCGAGGGGTTGGCTCGATATTCGGATGCCCGAATTCCTCTTTCCACGGAATAATCCGCCCATGGAAGAGCCCCGCACCGCCACCCTCACCACCGACCGCCTCGTCCTGCGGGCCCCGCAGGAGTCGGACATCGACGCCGTCTTCGCCGCCTGCCAGGACGCCGAGATCCAGCGCTGGACGGTCGTCCCGAGCCCGTACCGGCGCGAGGACGCCGAATACTTCGTCCGCGACCTCGCCGCGCACGGCTGGCGCACCGGCGAGAACCGGATCTGGTGCGTGTTCGAGCACGGCTCCGACGTCCTGGTCGGCACCCAGGGCCTCGTGCTGCGCCACGGCGACCCGGGCTCCGCCGAGGTCGGCTGGTGGGCAACGAAGGAGTTCCGCGGCCGCGGCTACACGGTCGAGGCCGCCCGCGCGGTCGCCCGCCACGGCCTGGTCGAGCTCGGCCTGCGCCGCCTGGAGTGGCAGGCCTACGTGGGCAACGAGGGCTCCCGCGCGGTGGCCGAGAAGGTCGGCTACCGCTTCGAGGGCACCCTGCGCTCGTACGCCGAGCAGCGCGGCGCCTTCCACGACGCCTGGGTCGCCTCGCTGCTCGCCTCGGACCTCCCGGACCTCCCGGACCTCCGCCCCTGACGTCCGCGTCGGCGCACCCCGACCGGCTGTCGGTGCCCCGGACTACCCTCGCCGACATGACCGCCCTGCCTGCCGCCGGCTCCCCCGCCGGCCCGCCGCCCGTCACCGTCCTGAGCGCCGACGAAGCCCGCCGGATCGCCCTTCGCGCCCAGGGCCTGCTCGGCGCGCCGGACCGCCGGGCCGGGGTGCGCGGGGTGCTGCGACACCTGGGCGCCGTCCAGCTGGACACCATCTCGGTGCTGGCCCGCTCCCACGAACTGGTGCCGTACGCCCGGCTCGGCGCGGTCGGCCGCCCGGCCGTCGAGGCGGCGTACTGGGGCGCGGGCACGAGCTTCGAGTACTGGTCGCACGCGGCCTGCATCCTGCCGGTCGAGGAGTGGCCGCTGTTCGCGTTCCGGCGCCGCCGCTACCGCGAGCGCGGCCACCTCTGGGGCCACCAGGTGACGCCCGAGACGTACCGGCACGTGCTCGACAAGCTGCGCGCCGAGGGCCCGTTGACCTCCACGGAGCTGGGCGGCGCCAAGAAGACCGCCGAGTGGTGGGACTGGTCGGACACCAAGATCGCGGTGGAACGGGCGCTGGCCTTCGGCGACGTGGTCTGCACCGAGCGCCGGAGCTGGAAGCGCGTCTACGCGCTGGCCGAACAGGCCATCCCCGAGGCCCTGTTCGGGCAGGACCGCACCGACCGGGATTGCGTGCGCACCCTGGTCGCCCAGGCCGGGGCCGCGCTCGGCGTGGCCACCCGGGCCGACCTGCTGGACTACCACCGGCTGCGCGCCGAGGAGCTGGACCCGGTCCTCGCGGACTGCGGGCTCGTCCCGGTCGAGGTGGCCGGCTGGGGCCCGGACGGCGCCGCGGCGGCGGCCTGGGCCGATCCGGCCGCACTGGCCACCGCCCCGCGCGGGCGCCACCGCACCACGCTGCTCTCGCCGTTCGACTCGCTGATCTGGGACCGCGCACGCACCGAGCGGATCTTCGGCATGACGCACCGGCTGGAGGCCTACACGCCCAAGCACAAGCGGGTGCACGGTTACTTCGCGATGCCGCTGCTGGCCGGCGGCCGGCTGGTGGGCCGGGTCGACCCGGCCCGGGAGGGGCGCACCCTGGTGGCCCGTCAGGTCTCACTGTCCGGCGACCGGGGGCACGGCGCCCGGCACGTCGAGGCGCTGGCGGCGGCCCTGCGCGAGGCGGCCGCCTGGGTGGGCTGCGACGACGTCCGGGTCGAGGCCCTGCCGGACGAGCGGCTGCGCCCGGCCCTCGAGAAACTCCTCGCGAGCTAGGGCTTGGGGCGCAGCCACGGTCACCCTATTTCAAGGATCTTCTCGCGCATCGCGTACACCACGGCCTCCATCCTGGAGTGCAGTTGGAGCTTCTCCAGGATGTTGCGCACGTGGTTCTTCACGGTGTTCTCGCTGATGAACAGCTCCTTGGCGATCTCCCGGTTGTTCATCCCGGTCGCCACCAGCTTGAGCACCTCCAACTCCCGGTCGGTGAGCCGGGGTGCGGGCACCAGGTCCCGGTCGTCGGAGCGGCGCTGGATCATCGACTTGAACTCGGTGAGCAGCTTGGACGCCATCGACGGGCTGATCTGGGACTGCCCGTCGGCGACCGCGCGGATCGCGGTGGCGACCTCGTCGGTGGAGATCTCCTTCAGCAGGTAGCCGGTGGCGCCTGCCTTGATCGCCTCGTAGAGGTCGGCCTCCTCGTCGCTTATCGTCAACATGATGATCTTGGTGCTGGGTGCCACGTCCTTGATCGCGGTGCAGGCCTCGATCCCGCTGCGGCGCGGCATCCGGACGTCCATCAGGATGATGTCCGGCAGCAGGTCGGCGGCCTTCAGCACGGCCTCGGCGCCGTCGCCGGCCTCGCCGACGACCTTGATGTCCGGCTCCTCCGCGAGCACGATCTCCAGCCCCCTGCGGAACAACGCGTGGTCGTCCACCACCAGCACGCGGATCGGCTCACCCCGGTGCGGCGCGTACGCGGGTTCCTCCTCCGGTCCCGGTGACAGTCCGGTGACCGGCCCCGTAGCGGGCCCCAGCCCGAAGTGATCCCCCATCCGCTCCTCCCCCTTCGCGGGTCGTCGTGCGCCAATCATTCCACGCCGCGCGGCCGTTGCGGTCACCCTCCGACGCCGCCGTTCCGCATCGGGTGACCTCCCGGGCCGGCCCTCGACTCCCGCTCCAGCCGCCCTGCCCCGAAACGCCGGTGACCCCGGCGGACTCGGCCGCCGGGGTCACCCCTCCAGGATTGTCTTCGGACGGTCAGTCCTCGTCGTCGCTTTCGCCGATCGCCCCGCCCGCGCCACTACCCGCGCCGACCGACCCGTCGGTCTGCAGGTGGATGACGCCGTAGTGGTAGCCGTGACGGCGGTAGACGACGCTCGGCAGGCCGCTGTCCTTCTCCACGAAGAGGTAGAAGTCGTGGCCGACCAGTTCCATCTCGTACAGCGCCTGGTCCAGCGCCATGGGGGCGGCCGGGTGGGTCTTCTCCCGGACCACCAGCGGGCCTTCGCCCTCCACTTCCAGGGATCCCATCATGGTCTTGCGGACGGCCCCGTTGGTCTCGCCCTCCGGCGCCGCCGTGTCCGGCAGCGCGGCCAGCGCCGCGGTCGCCTCGGCGACACTGATGGGGGTGCGGCCGTTGCCGCCCTTGTGCACTCGGCGCCGGTCCGCGGACTTGCGCAGCTGGGCGTCGAGCTTCGCCGAGGCCAGGTCGAGCGCCGCGTACGGGTCGGCGGCGGCGGCTTCGGCCCGGATCACCGGCCCACGGGTACGGAGAGTGATCTCCACCCGCTCGGACCGGTCGGCCTGCCGCGGGTTGTGCTCCTTGGACACCTCGACGTCGAGGCTGATCACCTTGCCGTCGAACTTCTGGACCTTCTCCAGCTTCTCGGCCACGTGCTCGCGGAACCTCTTGGGCACCTCGGTCTTGCGGCCCTTGACGACGATGTCCACGCAGAACTCCGATCCCTCGTGCTGACGCCGATCCGGGTGCTACCGGACCGGACTGAGACCCAGCTGGACCAGCCCATCCACTGCCGGCCCCCCGCCCCCGCCGCCAGCGGCGGGAAACGACTGGCCCTCACCTCACTTCCTCCCCACCAGGGACGGTTGAAACCCCTTGGAGCTTTATCGAACACCTCACACGGGGTTTTCGCCTCCCCAGGCGCGGAGTCGGGTATGACCCGATACTGCGGGCGGGCGGTCAAGCTGTTGGACCCTGTCTACCCTCCTGCGAGTGAAGCACGGGTAAATACCTGGACAACACCCCCCGTACGGCGCATCCTTTGCTCACTCTCCGTGCCTGCCGCCGCCAGGAGCAGCCGTGCCACCACCCTCCGCCCCCACCCGTCCACCGTCCGCCCAAGGGCCGTTCGGCCACGCACTGGCCGGACTGCTGGACGTCCTGGTCCCGGCCCGCTGCGCCGGCTGCGGCGCCGAGCGCACCCAGCTCTGCCCGGCCTGCCGGCACGCGCTGGCCGCCACCCGGCCCGGCCCCACGCTGCTGCCCTGGGCGCACTCCGCCGCCCCGTACGCCGACCCCGTCCGGCAGTTGCTGCTCGCCCACAAGGAGCGCGGCGCGCTGCGGTTGGCGGGCCCGCTCGGCGAGGCGCTCGGCCGGGCCGTCCGCTCCGCCCTGGGGCCGCGTGCCGGGGCCGCGCCGCTGCTGCTGGTCCCGATGCCCTCGGCCCGTTCCGCCGTCCGCGCCCGCGGCCACGACCCGACGCTGCGGCTGGCCGGGGCCGCCGCCCGCTCGCTGCGCCGGTCCGGCCTGGACGCCCGGGCCGAGCCGCTGCTGCGGCACGCCCGCCCGGTCGCCGACCAGGCCGGGCTGAGCGCGGCCGAGCGCCACCGCAACCTGCACGGCGCGCTCACCGTGCTGCCGCGTGCCCGGCGCGACCTGCTGGGCTGTCAGCCGGTCCTGGTGGACGACCTGGTGACCACCGGTGCCAGCCTCGCCGAGGCGGCCCGGGCACTGGCGGACGCCGGACTGCCCGCCCGGGCGGGCGCCGCGGTCGCCGCCACCGCGCACCGGCCCGGCTGAGGCACCGAGCGGCCCGACGGGGCACCAGGGGTCAGGGCCTCAGGGAACGGGGCGTCAGGGCCCGGCCGGCGGGTTCCTAGCCCGCGTAGAAGAAGGACCCGGCCTTGTCGGCCAACTGGACCTCGCGCCACTGACTGCCGATCAGGCGGTAGATCGCGCCTCCGGCCGCCGCGAGCACCGCCGGCGCCTGGGCCAGGACGTTGCCCCGGGACTCGGAGGCCGAGACGGTGAGCATGTTCTCGGCCTGCAGCGTGGTGTCGGCGCTCTGCGTGCCGTCGGTGCCGATGTAGTACAGCTGCTTGATCCGGTCGGCCTCCTTGCCGAGCACCAGCAGCTGGTCGGCCTCCGCCCAGGAGACCGAGGCGACGTCGGTGAGCGAGGGGGCCGCCCGGCGCAGGCCGGTGATCCGTGCGGTCGGCGCCTCCGGGGTGCCGCCGTGCACCACCAGGCCGAAGTACAGCGAGCGGCTGGGCACGCCCGCGGTCTTGACCACCAGGGCGGCCCGGGCGCCGTCCGAGGAGATCTTCAGGGCCTGCACGGTCTGCCCGTCCAGCCCCTCGACCGCGACGGGGTACGTCCGGTTGCCGCGGACCATCACCACCCGCGGGCCCTGCGGGTTGCGGTCCACCACCCAGAGGTCGCCGCGGCCGTCCCAGCTGGGCGAGGCGAGGCCGTCCTCCTTGTCGGCGGTCTTCACCGGCGAGGTGAGCACCGGGTCGGGCAGCGCCACCGCGCTGTCCGCCAGCGGCACCGAGTAGAGCTGGTGGCCGTCCCCGCTGATGGCGGCGGCCCGGGAGCCGTCCCGGCTGACGGCCGTGGTGCCGAGCGGCGCCTTGCCGGCGGGCTGCGGCTTGCCGAGGACGCCGCGCACCGGCTCGCCGTTGCGCTGCTCGTCGGTGACCATCAGCAGGCCGTTGTCGGCGCGCTGGTAGTACTGCTGCGCGGGCAGCGGCCCGGCCAGGGCGCCGGGGCCGGTGGCCGGCAGGTCGTTGCGGCTGGCGAAGCAGTTGCCCCGCTGGCCCTTCAGCTCAAGCCGTTCGACCTGTCCCTTGCCCTGGTCGGCGAGGGTGTAGAAGAGCTGGGTCGCCATCCGCCGGCAGGACACCGGTTCGCTGACGTCCGCCCCGCCGAGCTGCACGTGGGCGATCCGGCCGTCGTCGACGCTCACCCGGTCGACGCTGACGCCGCTCGGGAAGGACGTCCGGGCGACCGGCGCGAGCCAGGTCGAGGGCCCGGCGACCAGGGCCTTGGCGGCGGCGGTCAGCGGGTCTATCCGGCGCCGCAGGTAGATCGGGTCGGGGATCAGCACCTGCTGGCCGGCGCTTCCGGTGACGGTCGAGGACGGGTCCGGCGTGGTGTAGAAGTACCGGTCGACCTGGCGGTAGCTGTTGTTGAAGTTGGTCTCGTTCATGATCACGCCGGCCGGCAGCTTGTCGATCCGCCACTCGCCGTCCTTCTCCCGGACGAGGGTGAAGTCGGCCGAGACGTCCCGCTGCCCCTCGGCCAGGTACGAGTGCTTCTCGTCGATCCTGGCGATCAGCGAGCCGGTCACCGTCGCGGAGACGCTGGTGTCGGTGTCGGCGATCTCCTGGCCGGCCGGGAGGTTCGGGGTGGCGGCGGAGAGCACCTGGATGCCGGCGTCCGGGTTCCAGTGTGCGGAGGCGTTCTCGGTGAGGTACTGGCGCGCGGTCTCGTACCCCTCGTCGGCGGTCACCGCGTCCAGGAACCCGGTCAGCAGGGCGCGCGGCTTGGCGCCCTTGGCCGGCGCCACCGGGTAGACCTTGGCCTGCAGGTTCTTGTCGGCCGCCCCCTGCGACAGCTCCACCCTGGAGATGCCGCCGGAGTCCGGCATGGCCGCGCAGCCGCTCGCCACCAGGGCGCCGAGCACCACGCCGGCCACCGCCGTGAACCGCGGCTCAGTCCTGCTGCTCGTCCTTCGCACGCTGCGACCCCTCCAGGTCCGTCCCGCCCATCCCACCCGTCACGTCCGGCTCCGCCGTCCGCTGTGCCACCGACGGCCGTCCGGGCGTCGGGTCCACCATCACCTGGGCGCCGGTGGCACCGTACCCGGTCCCCGCCGTCCGGACGTCCGAGGGGTCCGCGCGCGGCCCTTCGGGCAACCGGCGCTTGCCCAGGTCGGGGCCGATGTTCAGCACCCCGCCGAGCCCGCTGCCGAAGCCGTTGACGGGCCCCTCCGGCATCTCCGCCTGCTCCTCGGCCGCGGTCATCGCGGTCGCGCCGGCCGGGCTGATCGCCCGCCGGTACGGCGCGCCGTAGGTGCCCAGGCCCCGGTTGTTGCGGGAGTCCTCCGGCTCCAGCCGGAACGGCGCCCGGCTGATCTCGCCGCCCCGGGTGCGCGGCAGGGTGAGCCGGAAGTGCGAGCCGCCGCCGGGTTCGCCCCAGGCCTGCAGCCAGCCGCCGTGCAGGTGCGCGTCCTCGACCGCGATGGACAGGCCGAGGCCGGTGCCGCCGGTGGTCCGCACCCGGGACGGGTCGGCCCGCCAGAAGCGGTGGAACACCCGGGACGCCTCGCCCGGCTTGAGGCCGATGCCGTAGTCGCGCACGCCGACCGCGACCGCGCCGTCGGCCGAGCCCAGCCGGACCACCACGTCGCGGCCCTCGCCGTGCTCCAGGGCGTTGACCACCAGGTTGCGCAGGATGCGCTCGATCCGGCGGGAGTCCACCTCGGCGACGACCGGCTCGCCGTCGCCGCGGATCACCACCGCACTGCCCTTGGCCTGGGCCAGCGGGTCGGCGGCCTCCACCACCCGGGCGACGATGTCGCGCAGGTCGACCGGCTCGCCGTCCAGGATCGCGGCGCCGGCGTCGAAGCGGCTGATCTCCAGCAGGTCGGCGAGCAACGACTCGAAGCGGTCCAGCTGGCCCTGCAACAGCTCCGCCGAGCGGGCCGCCATCGGGTCCAGGTCCTCGCGGCTGTCGTAGATGAGGTCCGCGGCCATCCGGACCGTGGTCAGCGGGGTGCGCAGCTCGTGCGAGACGTCCGAGACGAAGCGCCGCTGCACCCGGGACAGCTCCTCCAGCTGGCGGATCTGCGCCTGGAGGGCATTGGCCATCCGGTTGAACGACTCGCCGAGGCGGGCGATGTCGTCCGTGCCGGTGACCTTCATCCGCTCTTCCAGGTGCCCGTCGGCGAGCCGCTCGGAGATGCCGGCGGCCATCCGGACCGGGGTGACCACCTGGCGCACCACGACCCAGGCGATGCCGCCCATCAGGATCACCACGAACACGCCGGCGGTCGCCAGGGTGCCGGTGATCAGGTCGAGGGTGTCGGTCTCCTGGCCGAAGGAGAACACGTAGAACATCTGGTAGCTGTTGCCGGCCGGGCCGGTGAACTGCATGCCGAGGGCCAGCCCGGGCTCGGTCCGCTCGTCGGCCCGGTGGATCCGGGCCGGCTGGTCGAACATCTGGCCGGGCTCGGCGTGGACCCTGTCCCGCAGGGTGTCGGGGACGCTGCTGGGCAGGATGTCGCCCGAGAAGCGCGGCGCGAAGCCGTTCTCCGGGACGATGGCGTCGGTGCCGGCGGCCATCGCGATCACCGAGTAGACGGTCTGCCCGCTCGCGGCCAGGTCGTTGACCTGGCGCAGCAGCCAGGTGCCGGTCTCCTCGATGGTGGGGTCGGGCGTGGCGCCGACCCGCAGCCGCTGGTCCTTCGCCTCGTCGATCTTCTTCAGTTCCGCCTGGAACCCGATCCTGGCCTGCTCGCGGGCGGCCGCCATCTTGGTGCCGAGCAGGCCGGTGCGCACCTGCGCCATCACGACCACGCCGAGCACCAGGACGACCGCGATGGACGCGAGCAGCGAGACCGCCACCACGCGCAGCTGGATCGACCGGCGGTACAGCGCCGTCACCCGGCGTGCGGGCCGACGCAGCTGACGGGTCAGCAGCGCGAACGCGGCCGCCCGGCGCCGGCGGCGGGTGGTCGAACTCAGCACGGACCCGCGAACCGCGTCGGCCCCGTCGGTCGCGGAACCCGACGGGGCTTCGTCAGCCAGGTGCGTCACGTCAGCTGGGTCCGGCCTTGTAGCCGACGCCACGGACGGTCACCACGATCTCGGGGCGCTCCGGGTCCTTCTCGATCTTGGACCGCAGGCGCTGCACGTGGACGTTGACCAGGCGGGTGTCCGCCGCGTGCCGGTAGCCCCAGACCTGCTCCAGCAGCACCTCGCGGGTGAACACCTGCCAGGGCTTGCGGGCCAGCGCGACCAGCAGGTCGAACTCCAGCGGGGTCAGCGGGATGCCCCGGCCGTCCCGCTTCACCGAGTGGCCGGCCACGTCGATCACCAGGTCGCCGATGGTCAGCTGCTCGGGCGTCGGCTCCTCGGCACGGCGCAGCCGGGCACGTACCCGGGCCACCAGCTCCTTGGGCTTGAACGGCTTGGTGACGTAGTCGTCGGCACCCGACTCCAGGCCCACCACGACGTCGACCGTGTCGGTCTTCGCGGTCAGCATGACGATCGGAATACCGGACTCCGCCCGGATCTGCCGGCAGACGTCGATACCGTCCCGACCGGGCAGCATCAGGTCGAGCAGGACCAGGTCCGGCTTGGTCTCCCGGAACGCGGCTAGCGCCCTGTCTCCATCCGCGACGAAAAACGGCTCAAAACCCTCACCACGCAGCACGATACCGAGCATCTCGGCCAGTGCGGAGTCGTCATCAACGACGAGGACGCGTCCCTTCATGCGTCCATCCTCTCATTACCGCATTGTGACCTGCCGCACAGCAGTGCCAATGCTCCACAACGGCCAACTCCCCCCACCGGTTAATTCCGGCCATACCGGGCGAATGTGCCCGGTCGGAACACCTTCGAACGGTCCGCGGCCCACCGCCCGACCACCGGAAGGCCCCCGTTTCCGATCAGCGGCCGGATACCCATGGGGCCTCCCCAGGCCCCATGGCACGATGGGCGCTGCGCGCGGGCGAAAGATCCGCCCGGAACCGCGCCCGTGACGCCCCTCCGAGGAGCAGTGATGACCGACACTCCGGGCTGGGCCTCGCCCGGCTCGCCCGAGCCGCCCCGCGACGACGCCCGGCCCCCGGCCGACGCGCCCGCCGCCGTGCCCGGGCCGTCGGCACCACCGCAGGGCGCCCCCGCCCCGGCCCCCGGCTGGAACGGCCAGCAGGCCCGGCCCGACTGGAGCCGGCCCGCACCGGGCGGCCACCACCCCTACGGCTGGGGCGCTCCGCAGAGCCCCAAGCCCGGCGTCATCCCGCTGCGCCCGCTCGGACTCGGCGAACTCCTCGACGGCTCCGTCGCCACCATCCGCAAGCACTGGCGGACGACCCTCGCCCTCTCCCTCGGCATCGCCGTCGTCGAGCAGGCCGGCAACGTCGCCGCCCAGCTGCTGGTCAAGGGCAAGACCGGCCCCGCCACCCAGGTGACGACCATGCTCGCCTCGATGCCGCTGACGGTGCTGCTCGGCGTGGTCGCCACCGCGCTGCTCACCATGGTCGTCAGCCGCGCCGTCCTCGGGCAGTCCGCGACCGCCGGGGACGCCTGGCGCGACGCCCGCCGCCGGCTGCCGCAGCTGCTCGGGCTGACCCTGCTCACCGGCCTGATGTCCGGCGGCGTGGTGCTGCTCGGCTTCAGCCCCTGGTACTTCTACGCCACCGGCTCGGCGGGCGACCCCGGGACGGAGGCCCTCCTCTTCCTCGTCGGCATCCTGACCATCCCGGTCGGGTTCTGGCTGTGGATCCGGTTCAGCCTGGCCGCCCCCGCCCTGATGCTGGAGAAGCAGGGCGTGCGGACCGCACTGTCCCGCTCCCGGCGCCTGACCCTCGGCTCCTGGTGGCGCATCTTCGGTATCTCGCTGCTCGGCGAGGTGCTGACCTTCATCGTCGCCATGGTCATCGCGATCCCGTTCCGCTTCGCCGGACTCGTCCTCGGCTTCAGCGACTTCGACCGCCAGGTCGACCTCACCGCGGCCCACGAGCCCACCGCGATGCTGATCACCACCGCGATCGCCGGCATCATCGCCGCGACCCTCACCATCCCCTTCCGGGCCGCCCTCGGCGTCCTCATCTACATCGACCAGCGGATCCGCCGCGAGGCCCTGGACATCGAACTCGCCCGCGCCGCCGGCCTCGCCGAGCCCGGCGCCACCGGCTGGGGCGACCAGGCCGGCCGACCCCCCGCGAGGCACTGACCCGGATGCCTACCTGGGGGGACAGGCTCCTCGTCGCGGACGGCGCCCCGGTCACCGTCCCGCGTGACCCGGCCCGCGACGCCGCCCGCGACGAACTGCTCAACGCCGAGTACCACAAGCACGACCCGAGCGTCCTGGAACGGGTCATGACCTGGCTCAACGACCACATCACCGACGCGCTCGACAGCATCTCCGGCAACGGCACCAGCGGCACCACCGGCCTGGTGCTCTTCCTGATCGTCGCCCTGCTGATCGGCGCCGCCCTCTGGTGGCGCCTCGGCGCGCCACGGCGCGCGGCCCGCACCGTCCTCGACGTCTACGGCGTCGAAGGACCGCGCGGCGCCGGCCAGTACCGGGCCGACGCCGAACGGCACGCCGCCGCCGGGCACTGGAACGAGGCCGTCCGCGCGCAGATGCGAGCCCTGGTCCGGGCCCTGGAGGAACGCACCCTGCTCGACGTCCGCCCCGGCCGCACCGCCGACGAGGCCGCCACCGAGGCCGGCCGGGCCCTGCCCGACCACGCCGCCGCCCTGGCCGCCGCCGCCCGCACCTTCGACGACATCGCCTACGGCGAGCGCACCGCAGACCAGGCCGCGTACCAGCTGCTGCGCGAGCTCGACCGGACCCTGGAACGCGCCCGCCCGGCCCTGGGAGGAGCGGCATGACCAGCACCACCCCCGCGCCGCCCGCGCCGCAGCCGCCCGCCGTCCCTGCCCCCGACGAGACGGCCACGACCAGCCTCGCCCTCACCGGCCGCGGCCTCTGGCGCCGGGCCCGCTGGTACCTGCTCGTCCTCGCCGTCCTGCTGATCGGCGCCACCGCCGTGGCCGCCCTCGGCCAGGACCGCCGCTACCCGCCGCTCGACCCGCGCTCCTACGACCAGGACGGCACCCACGCCGTCCTCGCGCTGCTCGAACACCAGGGCCTCAAGGCCGACCTCACCACCGACCTCATCGGCCACCCGGGCGGCGCCGACACCCTCGTCCTGCCCGAGCCCGACCTGCTCGGCCCCGCCGAACTGCGCGCCGTCGCCGCAGCCCGGCACAGCCGGCTCGTCCTCATCGCCCCCGGTCCGGCCGCACTCAGCGCCCTGGCCCCCGGCATCCGCCCCTCCGACGAGGACGGCGGGCCCTCCTACGCCTCCGTCCGCAGCACCGCCGCACAGTGCCCGCTCACCGAGGCCGTGCGGGCCGGCAGCGCCGAGATCGGCGGAATGCTCTACACCAGCGGCAGCCGCGGCGCCGGCTGCTACCCGCGCGGCCACGGCTACCCGCTGGTCAGCGCCCCGACCGCCGGCGGCGACGTCATCGTGCTCGGCACCGGCGCCTTCCTGCACAACGAGCAGCTCGCCAAGGACGGCAACGCCGCCCTCGCCCTCGGCCTGCTCGGCTCCCAGCCCCGCCTCACCTGGCACCTGCCCGACTACAGCGTCCCGCCCGCCCAGGGCACCCGGGACAAGACCTTCGGCGACTACATCCCGGACGGCTGGCGCTGGGCCGGCTACCAGCTCGCCGCCGCGGCCGTCCTGACCGCCCTGTGGCGCGGCCGCCGACTCGGCCCGGTGATCAGCGAGAACCTGCCCGTGGTGGTCCGCGCCGCCGAGACCACCGAGGGCCGCGCCCGGCTCTACCGCCGCGCCAAGGCCCGCGGCCGCGCCGCCGAGGCCCTGCGCCGGGCCGCCGCGCACCGCCTCGCCCCCGCCCTGGGCGTCCCGCTCCACGTCGGCGCGCCCGACCCCGACACCCTGTGCGCGGCCGTGGCCGACCGCCTCCCCGAGCAGCCCGCCGGCGACGTCCGGGCCCTCCTCTTCGGCCCGCCCCCGACCGACGACGCCGCACTGCTGCGGCTCGCCGACGACCTCGACGCCCTCGAAAGGCAGGTACGGAACCCGTGACCGAACAGGCCACCGCCACCCCGTCCAGCACCCCCGGCGCGGCGGCTGCCACCCCGGGCACCCCCGACGCCGCCGTCGACCCGCGCGCCGCACTCACCGCCCTGCGCGCCGAGATCGGCAAGGCCGTGGTCGGCCAGGACGCCGCCGTCACCGGCCTCGTCGTCGCCCTGCTCTGCGGCGGCCACGTCCTGCTGGAGGGCGTCCCCGGCGTCGCCAAGACCCTGCTGGTCCGCACCCTGTCCACCGCGCTCAACCTGGACACCAAGCGCATCCAGTTCACCCCCGACCTGATGCCCGGTGACGTCACCGGCTCCCTCGTCTACGACGCCCGGACCGCCGAGTTCTCCTTCCAGCCCGGCCCGGTCTTCACCAACCTGCTGCTCGCCGACGAGATCAACCGCACCCCGCCGAAGACCCAGGCCGCCCTGCTGGAGGCCATGGAGGAGCACCAGGTCACCGTCGACGGCGTGCCGCGCCCGCTGCCCGTCCCGTTCCTGGTCGCCGCGACCCAGAACCCGGTCGAGTACGAGGGCACCTACCCGCTGCCCGAGGCCCAGCTGGACCGCTTCCTGCTCAAGCTGGTCCTGCCGCTGCCCGACCGGGACCAGGAGTTCCAGGTCCTGTCCCGGCACGCCGCCGGCTTCGACCCCCGCAACCTCGCCGCCGCCGGCGTCCGCCCGGTCGCCGGGCCCGCGCACCTCGCCGCCGCCCGCGCACAGATCGCCAAGCTGACCGTCTCCCCCGAGATCCTCGCGTACATCGTCGACCTCTGCCGGGCCACCCGGCAGTCCCCGTCGCTGTCCATCGGCGTCTCGCCGCGCGGTGCCACCGCCCTGCTGGCCGCCTCGCGCGCCTGGGCCTGGCTCGCCGGCCGCGACTACGTCACCCCCGACGACGTCAAGGCCCTGGCCCTGCCCACCCTGCGGCACCGCGTCGCGCTGCGCGCCGAGGCCGAGATGGAGGGCGTCACCGCCGACTCCGTCATCCAGGCCGTCCTCACCCAGACGCCCGCCCCCCGCTGAACCACCCGTTCCCGAAGGAGCGCACCGCATGGCCCTCACCGGGCGAACCGCCCTGCTCGCCGCGCTCGGCACGCTCGTCGTGGGCCTGTTGCTGCCGTCCTGGGCCGGGATCGGCCTCGTCACCGGCACCGTGCTGCTCGCCGCCGTGATCGACCTGGTGCTCGCCGCCCCCGTCCGCAGCCTGGAACTCGGCCGGGGCGGCGACACCACCGTCCGGCTCGACGAACCCGCCTCCGTCGAACTGACCGTCACCAACCCCTCCGGGCGGCCCCTCCGGGCCCGGATCCGCGACGCCTGGGCCCCGTCCGCCTGGCGGCCGGGCACCGCCGAGGCCGCCTCCCGGCACACCCTGCACGTCCCCGCCGGCGAGCGGCGCCGGGCCGTCACCGCACTCACCCCGACCCGCCGCGGCGACCACCACGCCCGGCGGGTGACGGTCCGTTCGCTCGGGCCACTCGGCCTGGCCGGCCGCCAGGGCTCGCACCACCTGCCCTGGACGGTCCGCGCCCTGCCCCCGTTCAACAGCCGCAAGCACCTGCCCTCCCGGCTCGCACGGCTGCGCGAACTCGACGGCCGCACCTCCGTCCTGACCCGCGGCCAGGGCACCGAGTTCGACTCCCTGCGCGAGTACCTGCCCGGCGACGACGTCCGCTCCATCGACTGGCGGGCCAGCGCCCGCCGCAACACCGTCGCCGTCCGCACCTGGCGCCCCGAACGCGACCGGCACATCCTCGTCGTCCTCGACACCGGCCGCACCTCCGCCGGCCGGGTCGGCGACGCACCCCGCCTCGACGCCGCCCTCGACGCCGCCCTGCTGCTCACCGCCCTCGCCACCCGCGCCGGCGACCGCGTCGACCTGCTCGCCCACGACGCCCGCAAGCGCGCCGCGGTCGCCGGCAGCTCGCCCAGCGAGATCCTGCCGGCCTTCACCCACGCGATGGCCTCCCTCCAACCCGCCCTGCACGAGACCGACATGCGCTCACTGGTCTCCACCGCCCTCAAGATGGCACCGCACCGCTCGCTGATCGTCCTGCTCACCGGCCTCGACACGGCCCCGGTCGAAGACGGCCTGCGCCCGCTGCTGCCGCTCCTCACCAAGCGCCACGAGGTGGTCCTGGCCTCCGTCGCCGACCCCCACCTGGACGCCCTCGCCGCCGGGCGCGGCACCCTGGAGGCCGTCTACGGCGCCGCCGCCGCCGAACAGACCCGCGCCGACCGCCGCGCCACCGCCGACCTCCTCAGCCGCCACGGCGTCACCGTCCTCGACGCCTCCCCCGCCCAGCTCGCCCCCGCCCTCGCGGACACCTACCTCGCCCTCAAGGCCGCCGGCCGCCTCTGAGCCCTCGCCGTACGGACGGTCCCGCCGGGTGGTCCCGTTCCTTCAACGGGCAGGCCGTGGTGACGCGGCGTCACCCACCTGGTCCGTCAGCGACGCCGACGGGCGTTGAGCCGGGCGGCCTGGCGCGTCAGGTGGTCGCGCTCGGCGAGGTTGGGGGCCCGGTGGGCCGCCTCGGCGTACAGCCGGGCCGCCGTCTCCAGGTCGCCGTCGCGCTCGTGGAGGTACGCCGCCACCGCCGTGTGGCGGGGCAGCGAGCCGTCCAGCTCCCCGAGCGCCGCCAGCCCGGCGCGCGGTCCGTCGGCCTCACCGACGGCCACCGCGCGGTTGAGCCGGACGACCGGGCTCTCGGTCAGGCGGGCGAGCTCGTCGTACCACTCGACGATCTGCACCCAGTCGGTCTCCTCGGCGGTGAGCGCGTCGGCGTGGAGCGCCGCGATGGCGGCCTGGGCCTGGAACTCGCCCAACCGGTCGCGGCCGAGGGCCGCTTGCAGGATCCCGACGCCCTCGGCGATCAACCCGGTGTCCCACCGGCCACGGTCCTGCTCGGCGAGCGGCACCAGGCTCCCGTCGGACGCGGTCCGGGTCCCGCGCCGGGCATGGTGGAGCAGCATCAGGGCGAGCAGCCCCGCCACCTCGGGGTGGTCGATCGCCTCCGCGAGCTGCCGGGTCAGCCGGATGGCCTCGGCGGCGAGGTCGACGTCCCCGGAGTAGCCCTCGTTGAAGACCAGGTAGAGCACGCGCAGCACGGTGGCGACGTCGCCGGGCCGGTCGAACCGCACCCCCGAGACGGTCCGCTTGGCCCGGCTGATCCGCTGCGCCATGGTCGCCTCGGGCACCAGGTAGGCCTGGGCGATCTGGCGGGTGGTCAGCCCACCGACGGCCCGCAACGTGAGCGCGACCGCCGACGACGGCGTCAACGACGGGTGCGCGCACAGGAAGTAGAGCTGGAGCGTGTCGTCCACCGCGGACGCGGGCCCCGGCTCCGGTTCCTCCTCGACCCGGTCCTCGCGTCGGCGGCGGGCCGCGTCCGCCCGGGCCCCGTCGAGGAACCGGCGCCAGGCCACGGTGACCAGCCAGCCCTTGGGGTCCCGCGGCGGGTCGGCCGGCCAGACTCGGACCGCCTCGACCAGCGCGTCCTGCACGGCGTCCTCGGCCGCCGCGAAGTCGGCTCCGCGGCGGACGAGGATACCGAGCACGCTCGGCGTGAGGCTCCGGAGCAGGACTTCGTCCACCGGAGAGGTCACTCGGTGACGGTGGGCGGCGCGGCCAGGAACGGACGCAGCTCCAGCCACTCGTGGATCGGCCGCCCGCCCGCCCCGGGAGCGGCCGACAGTTCCCCGGCCAGCTCGACGGCGCGCTCGTAGCTGTCGACGTCGATCACCATCCAGCCGGCGATCAGGTCCTTGGTCTCGGCGAACGGGCCGTCGGTCACCGGCGGGCGCCCCTCGCCGTCGTACCGGACGAACGTCCCCTCGGGAGCGAGTGCCTGGCCGTCGACGAACTCGCCGGTCTTCTCCAGCCGGTCCGCGAAGTCCTGCATGTACCGCACGTGCGCCGAGATCTCCTCGGGCGTCCATCGGTCCATGGGCACGTTGTTGACCGGAGCCGGGGCGCCTCGGTAGTGCTTGAGCAGCAGGTACTTGGCCATGATGTTCTCCTCGGTACTGGTGCGACCCATTGTGGCCGCGTCCACCCCGGGGACGGAGGCAGCCACGGGTTCTCGACATGGCCGGCCGAACTTTTTTGAACTTTCGTGGGGACTTTCGTGGGGCCCTGGTGAGGTGCTCCCGTGGGCCGGAAATGCAAAGAACCCCCATCCGGCTTCCCGGATGGGGGTTCTCTGTGAATGATTGTTCGGCGGCGTCCTACTCTCCCACAGGGTCCCCCCTGCAGTACCATCGGCGCTGTAAGGCTTAG